>JANMSZ010000372.1:0-13355 GCA_031389925.1 Hyphomicrobiales bacterium
TGCCGCCGCCGCGCAAACCGATCAGCGCGATGCGCCGACGACGCACATCCTCGGAGGGCGAGGAGAAATGCTCGGTCACGAGCTTGCGGGCTTCTACGAGCATGTCCGGGGATAAACGCTCGAGAAATTGCGTCAGCAGCACCATATCTAGGGGCGGCTCGGCACCGTCATGCACAAGCTGCGTGAGCGGCAGGCCGATCGCTTTGGCGACGCGCCGCAGCAGCACGATCGAGATATTGCCGAGCCCGGCCTCGAGCTGGGCGAGATAGCGCTCCGAGACTTTCGCGTGTTGCGCCAAGGCCTTGCGCGTCATGCCGCGCTGACTGCGCAGCACGCGGACGCGCTCGCCGAGCCGGCCGAGATAGGCTTCGGTGCCGTTTGGCGACGAGACTTTGACACGGGGCGGTTTCATCGTGTCGAGGTAACATGCATTATAATGCCAAGCAAGATGATATTTTTTGGGCGTGAAATAGGCGCTATTGTCGCTGCGTCGTCGTGGTGCTACGAAACGGCAAAATAATGCATGCAGGGAGCAGGGCCATTATCGATTTCCAGACCGATCCCGCGCGCTATCGCCATTGGCGCTTCGAGTTCGACGGCGACGTCGCTTATTTGATTATGGACGTCGACCAGGCCGGCGGCCTGTCGGAGGGCTACGAGCTCAAGCTCAATTCCTACGACCTCGGCGTCGATATCGAATTGAACGACGCCGTGCAGCGGCTGCGCTTCGAGCACCCGGAGGTGCGCTGCGTCGTCATCAAGTCCGGCAAGGACAATGTATTTTGCGCCGGCGCCAATATCCGCATGCTCGGCAAGGCGACGCACGGCCACAAGGTGAACTTCTGCAAGTTCACAAACGAGACACGGCTGTCCATCGAGGACGCGTCGGAGAATTCCAAGCAGATCTACATCTGCGCGATCAACGGCAATGCCGCCGGCGGCGGCTATGAGTTGGCGCTCGCCGCGGACTACATCATGCTGGTCGACGACCGCCGCTCGGCCGTGGCGCTGCCCGAGACGCCGCTGCTGGCCGTGTTGCCGGGCACCGGCGGTCTGACGCGCGTCACCGACAAGCGCAAGGTGCGGCGCGACCGCGCCGACGTATTTTGCTCCATTGAAGAGGGCATTCGCGGCGCCAAGGCCGTCGAATGGCGGCTGGTCGACGAGGTGGTGCCGAATTCCAAATGGAAAGAGACGGTTAGTGCGCGGGCGCATGAAATCGCGGCGCGGTCAGACCGGCCAAATGGCGGCAAGGGCATCGCACTCGGCGGACTCGACCGCCAAATGGCGGCCGACCGCGTGACCTATTCTCACGTTGACGTCGAGATCGTCCGTCCGCGCGGGCTGGTGACGATCACCGTGCGTGGGCCGTCGGCGGCTGTGCCGGTCTCGGTCGAGGCCGCGCATGCGCTGGGCGACAAGTTCTGGCCGCTGACCGTCGCGCGCGAGCTGGAAGACGCCATTCTGCATCTGCGCGCCAACGAAGCGACAATTGGCGTGGTGTTGCTACGGACAAATGGCGATGCGCAGGCCGTGCTCGCCTACGACGATTTCCTCGACCGGTTTGAGAGCGACTGGTTGATGCGCGAAATCCGCCATTATCTCAAGCGCACGCTCAAGCGCATCGACGTCACGCCGCGCAGCTTCATCGCGCTGATCGAGCCGGGCTCTTGCTTTGCCGGCACGCTCGCCGAGCTCGCGTTTGCCGCCGACCGCTCCGTCATGCTCGTGGGCACCCGCAAGGGCGACAACCGCCAGCCCGCCGCCATCACGCTGAGCACGGCGAATTTCGGCCCCTATCCGATGGGCAATGGGCTCACTCGGCTGGAGACGCGGTTTCTCGGTGAGCCCGACACGCTCGTTCAAGCCAAGGCTAAGATCGGCGCCGCCATCGAAGGCGAAGATGCCGCCGAACTTGGCCTGGTCACCGTGGCCTACGAAGACTTCGATTTCGACGACGAACTGCGGGTGATGCTTGAGGAGCGCACCAGCTTTTCTCCCGACGCCATGACCGGCATGGAAGCCAACTTGCGCTTCGCCGGCCCGGAAACCATGGAAACCAAGATATTCGGCCGCCTGACGGCCTGGCAGAACTGGATCTTCCAGCGGCCTAACGCCATCGGCGAGCAGGGCGCGCTGAAGCTGTACGGCAGCGGCGTATCGCCGACGTTTGCCAAAGAACGCGTGTAGAGGAGGATGTCGCCATGAACATCAACATCGCAGCGGTCGATTACGACGGCCTGATCCCGAACAACGTCGCGCTGGGCCAGGACGAGCGCGTCAAGCGCGCGCTGGAAAAATGGCACCCCGGCTACATCAACTGGTGGAACGACATGGGCCCGGAAGGCTTCCAGGAATCGCTCGTCTATCTGCGCACCGCGGTCAGCGTCGATCCGAAAGGCTGGGCCAAGTTCGATTACGTGCGCATGCCGGAATACCGATGGGGCGTGTTGCTCGCGCCGGCGCTTGAAGGCCGCACGATTCCGTTCGGCCGCCACAAAGGCGAGCCGGCTTGGCAGGACGTGCCGGGCGAATACCGCGCCATGCTGCGGCGCTTGATTGTGATCCAAGGCGACACCGAGCCGGCTTCGGTCGAACAGCAGCGCCATCTCGGCAAGACCGCGCCGTCGCTCTACGACATGCGCAATCTGTTTCAGGTCAATGTCGAGGAAGGCCGTCATCTCTGGGCCATGGTCTACCTGCTGCAGAAATATTTCGGCACCGACGGCCGTGAAGAGGCGGAGGCGCTGCTGCAGCGCCGCTCTGGCGACGCCGATACGCCGCGCATGTTAGGGGCCTTCAACGAGAAGACGCCAGACTGGCTGTCGTTCTTCATGTTCACCTTCTTCACCGACCGCGACGGCAAGATGCAGCTCGAGGCGTTGGCGCAGTCCGGCTTCGATCCCCTGTCGCGTACCTGCCGCTTCATGCTGACCGAGGAAGCCCATCACATGTTCGTCGGCGAGACCGGCGTCACGCGCGTCATCCAGCGCACCTGCGAAGCGATGAAGGAAGCCGGCATAACGGATCCGAACGAAATCGAGAAGGTGCGCAAGCTCGGCGTCATCGATCTGCCGACCATCCAGAAGAAGGCCAACCTGCATTTCTCGCTGACGCTCGATCTGTTCGGCAACGAGATATCGACCAACGCCGCCAACGCCTTCCACTCCGGCATCAAGGGCCGCTACCGCGAGGACCGGCTCAAGGACGATCACCAGCTTGAGGGCGCCACTTATCCGGTGCTCCGCCTGGTCGACGGAAAGATCCAGAACGTCGAGGCGCCGGCCCTGTCGGCGCTGAATATGCGGCTGCGCGACGACTACGTGGTTGACTGCAACGCGGGGGTCGGCCGTTGGAACAAGGTGATCGAGAGTTTCGGCATCCCGTTCCAGATCAAATTGCCGCATGTCGCCTTCCACCGCCACATCGGCGAATTTTCACGCACAAACGCCGATGTCGACGGCAATGTCTTGCCACCGGCTGAGTGGACCCATCGACGAACCGATATGCTGCCTTCAGCGTCAGACAAGGAGTTTATCGAAAGCCTGATGCAGCCGCAGTTCGAGCCGAACAAGTTCGCCAATTGGATCGCGCCGCCCAAAGTCGGCATCGACAACAAACCCGGCGAGTTCGAGTACGTGAAGATCGCCTAGCGCATGATCCTGAAAAGTGGGAACCGGTTTTCGGACAAGATCATGCGCAGATAAAATGGGGGGCGGCTTTCAAGTCGCCCCAAACTTCGCGATCACCTCGGGGGGTATAGCCGCCGTGGTGATCTTGTCGGGATCGGTCTTGTTGCGCACAGCCCAAACGCGCGTCTCGCCGCCTTCGGCTGCGATCTCGCCGGCAATCGAAATGAGGTGTTCGACCTCGAAACTGGAGCGGCGGAATTCCTTCACGCGCGACGCAATCTCGATGACGTCGCCGAATTTGGCCGGCTTCATGAAGTTGGCGCGCGCGTCCACTAAAGCGATGCCGATGATGCCATAGGTCGACGCCAGTGCTTCCTGCTTCACGCCCAGCGCGGTCTCGAACAGCATCCATGTGCTGGCGTCGAACATCTCGAAGAAGCGCGGATTGAAGACAATGCCGGCCGGGTCGCAATGGCCCCATGCGATGGTCAGTTGCCGGCGATAGACGAACGACGTCACCAACTCACTCCTATTTGGCTTTGCGTTTGCGAGGCCGCTTCCACTCTACCACTTCCTGCGCCAGCAGTTCGACCTTGGACGAACGCCGCCGGCTGCGCATCGCGTGCGGCGGCGCCACCGCCTCGTGCGGTGCTTCGTCCAATTTGTCCATCAGCCAGTGTAACTCCTCGTCGGCGATCAGCCAACGTTCCGGCGCGAACCGCGTCAACGAAAAAGGCTTGGAAAATTCCAGCATCGATTTCTTGCCGCCGGGCAGACAATATTCATGCGCAAAGCTCATCGCGAGTTCGCGAGGGCTCCGGTAGATCGGATCGCGCCAGCGCAAAATGGCGTGGTTGGTCTTGCTGATCGCGCCCCACAGTCCGCGGTGCTTGAACAGCGTGACGATATGATCGTGATCGCTCGGCAGCGACCGGATATCCATCAGCCAGGCGTCTTTGTCATGAAAGGCCATCACGGCGGCGGCGAACAGCGCGCCCTCGGCGCAATGCGCCACACGGTCGCGCATCATGCGGCGCGGCGACATCACTGTGTCGCCGTTCGGCTCGAAATTGGCCGGCAGCCGGTCGAGAAAGGTCTGGATCTTCTGCGGCGTGTCGAGCCGCGCGAACAGCCGGCGTTCGGCGGGGGTCAGCAGCTTGCGCAGGCGGGTGCGATAGGCGGGTCTAGGCATGGCCTGCATGGTTTCGCACATAAAATTCGCCGGAACCGGCGGGACCGGCGTTCTCCACAAGCGGGTTCGGGCAGTACGGAAATTCGCTCCCGACGCCGCTCTCTAGTAAAAAGCCTCTTATTTTCAGGCACTTATTGCGATTCCGAAGAATAGTCTTCTATTTAAGGGCTCATACCGAAGCACAGGAGCTGTGCCATGACCGATTTTCCTTATGAGCCGTTGCCACATGTGCCGCGCCTGTCGGGCGGCGGCTGGGCGCTGGCGCTCGCCACCGCGCTCATCGTGCTGATCATCACCGGCGTTCTGCCGCATATCCTCGGTTGAGGCCGAACGAACAACTGAGTGAGTGCCCGAATGTCGCCGATCCCGAAGACCGCCCCGTTTCAAGATGAGGAGATCGATCTCCTCAACCGTGTCGTTGGAACGGCGACGCCGATCCAGCGCGCGTGGCTGGCGGGATTTCTGGCCGGCGTCGATGCGTCGCACGACCAGGGCGCGGCGCAGCCTGCGGCGCCGCCGCGCGCGGCCGAGCCGATCAACATTGTCTACGCCAGCGAGTCGGGTAACTGCGAAAAGTTGGCCAACGATCTGGCCAAGACCGCGCGCAAGAACGGCCTGAAACCGACGCTCATCGACATGGCCGATCTCGACATGGCCGCGCTCACGTCCGCCAAGCGGCTGGTGTTCATCGCCGCCACCTGGGGCGAGGGCGAACCGCCGGCCCGCGCCACCCGCGCCTATAACGAATTGATGGGCGAGGGCGCGCCGCGCCTCGATGGCATCGAGTTCGGCGTGCTGGCGTTGGGCGACACGGCTTACGTGGAATTCTGCGCCATCGGCAAGAAGATAGATGAACGGCTGGCAGCGCTGGGCGGCAAGCGCGTCGTCGATCGCGTCGACCTCGATCTCGATTTTGCCGCGCCGGCCACCGAGTGGATTGGCGATGCAGTCAAGGCGCTGGCGCCGCCGGCCGACGCCGGCCGTGGTCGCGTCATCGAGGTCGATTTCGGCACCAAGCCTTTGGCCTCGCCCAACACCGATATCGTCGAGGCGGAAGTCACCGAGCACGTCAATCTGAATTCGTCGCGCTCCGACAAAGAAACCATCCATCTTGCGCTCGCCTTCGATGGCGTGGCGCCGGCCTATGAGCCGGGCGACTCGCTCGATCTCTACGCCGAGAACGATCCGGCTTACGTCGACGACTTGCTGAAGCTTGCGGGTCTTGCGGGCGACGACAAATTGCGCGCCGAGTTCATCTCCTCGCGCGATATCACCACGCTGTCGCTCAAGACCGTGCAAACCTACGCCGACCAGACCGGCCATCAATACGTCAAGGCGCTGATCGAGGCCGGCGAGGCCAAGGAATGGATTGTCGGCCGCCAGCTTATCGACCTGATCGCCATGTTCCCGATCGCGCTGACCGCCGAACACCTGCGCGCCGTGACCCGGCCGCTGGCGCCGCGCGCCTATTCGATCGCGAGCGCGCGCAGCGAAGTGGGCGAAGAGGCTCATCTGCTGATCTCGGCCGTGCGCTATGCGAGCCACGGCCGCGCGCGCAAGGGCGTCGCCTCGAGCTACGCGGCGGAGCGCATCAAGCGCGGCAGCAAGGTGCGGGTGAAGCTCAAGCCCAACAAGCATTTCGGCCTGCCGGCGTCCGACAAGGACATCATCATGGTCGGCCCCGGCACCGGCGTCGCGCCGTTCCGCGCCTTCGTGCAGGAGCGCCGCGCTACGCAAGCCAAGGGCCGTAGCTGGCTGTTCTTCGGCGACCGCCAGTATACCCATGACTTCCTGTACCAGCTCGACTGGCAGGACGCGCTCAAGGACGGCGCGCTGACCCGCATGGACGTCGCGTTCTCGCGCGACACGCCGGAGAAGGTCTACGTCCAGAACAAACTGTGGGACCGGCGCCGCGATTTGGTCGAATGGCTCGATGCCGGCGCAAATTTCTACGTCTGCGGCGATGCCAAAAACATGGCGAAAGACGTCCGTTCAACGCTGGTTCGCGCCTATGCGGACGTCAAGGCGTTGACGCCGGAAGCGGCCGAGCAGATCGTAGCCGGACTGGAGCGCGACAAGCGCTACCTGCAGGACACTTACTGATCCTGCTTAGCCGGCCGGACGATCTCCAAGGAACGCTGAAATGACCGACGAATTGTCGCGCAACGAGCGCATCAAAGAGGCGAGCGACTACCTGCGCGGTACGCTCGCCGAGGGCCTAGCTGAGGAAATCACCGGCGCGATCGTCGAGGACGACCAGCAGCTCGTGAAATTCCACGGCATGTATCTGCAGGACGATCGCGACCTACGCTCCGAACGCACCCGCAAGAAGATGGAGAAGGCTTTCTCCTTCATGCTCCGCGTGCGGGTTTCGGGTGGCGTATTGTCGACCGCGCAATGGCTGGCGCTCGATCGCGTGGCGCGGATCTACGGCAACAACACCATGCGCCTAACGACGCGGCAGACGGTGCAGTTGCACGGCATCATCAAGTCGAACCTTAAATCGACGATGAAGGCGATCGACCAGGCTTTGCTAGGCTCGATCGCGGCCTGCGGCGACGTCAACCGCAACGTCATGTGCGGCGCCAATCCCGACGAGAGTGCGGCCCATGCCGAGGCGATGGAATTGACGCGCAAGATTTCCGATCATCTGGAGCCACGCACCCCGGCCTATCGCGAGATCTGGCTCGACGGCGAAAAGATCGCCGGCGGCGAGGAGGCGGTGGTCGAGCCGATCTACGGCAAAACCTATCTGCCGCGTAAATTCAAGATCGTGGTGGCGGTGCCGCCGTCCAACGACGTCGACATTTTTGCGCACGACCTCGGCTACATCGCGATCCGCGACGAGGCGGGTGCGGTCATCGGCTGGAACGTCACCGTCGGCGGCGGCATGGGCATGACCCATGGCGAGCCGGAGACCTATCCGCGCACGGCGGACGTCATGGGCTTCTGCGCCACGAAGGACGCGGTCGCGATCGCCGAAGCCGTCGTCACCGTGCAGCGCGATTGGGGCAACCGTTCCGACCGCAAGCACGCGCGGCTCAAATACACCATCGAAGATCGCGGCCTCGACGCGTTCCGCACCGAGGTGATGCGCCGCGCCGGCGTGCTACTGCAGCCGGCCAAGCCCTTCGCCTTCACCACAATGGGCGACCGCTACGGCTGGAGCGCCGGCACTGAAGGCCGCGGCCATCTCACTTTGTTCGTCGAGAGCGGGCGTATTCATGACGTCGCCGGCAAGGCGCAGATGGCGGCGCTGCGCCAGATCGCGCAGATGCATGACGGCGAATTTCGTATCACGCCGAACCAGAACTTGATCATTGCTAATATTCCGACAGAAATGCAGGCCGAGATCGAGCGCATCGCGCGCGAAGCTGGGCTGCTGGCGCCGTGGTCCGGCTTGCGCCGCAACGCTATGGCCTGCGTCGCGCTGCCGACCTGCGGGCTGGCGCTGGCCGAGAGCGAGCGCTATCTGCCCGACCTGATTACGTCGCTGGACAAGAGCCTGGCGGCGCACGGTCTGTCCGCCGACGACATCGTCATCCGCATGACCGGCTGCCCGAACGGCTGCGCACGGCCTTATCTCGCCGAGATCGGCTTGGTCGGCAAAGGGCCGGGCCGCTACAATCTCTATCTCGGCGCGGCGTATGACGGCTCGCGGCTGTCCAAGCTTTATGCCGAGGACGTCGAGGATGCCGGCATTGTGTCGAAGCTGGATCCGATCTTCGCGGCCTATGCGGCCGAACGGCAGAAGGGCGAACGCTTCGGCGATTTCACCATTCGCGCCGGCTTTGTCGCCAAGACCGGCAATGGCCGCGATTTCCACAACGACACGGGCGCAAAGCGCGCGTCATGACGAGCGAACGTAAGCCGCGAGAGGCGAGGCCCGAGCGAATGGGCGCGCTGGCGCGGTTGCCGGTGTTTCTGGCGCTCGAGGGAAAACGTTGCGTTCTCGCAGGTGACGGCCAGGCTGTGGACTGGAAGCTGGAATTGTTGGAAGCGGCCGGCGCGAAGGTTGAGCGCTATGCTGTGGATCGATGGACGCCGGACGATTTGCATGGCGCGGCCATCGCAGTTGGCGGTTTCGACGATGATGAGACAGCAGCTCTGTTCGCCGCCGCGGCCCGCGCCGCCGGCGTCCCGGTCAATGTGATCGACAAGCCGGCCTTCTGCGATTTTTCGTTCGGTGCCATCGTCAATCGCTCACCCTTAGTCATCGGTATTTCCACCGACGGCGCGGCGCCGGTGTTCGCGCAGGCGATCCGGGCCAAGCTCGAAGCATTGTTGCCGAATGGCTTTGCCAAGTGGGCTTCTGCCGCCGCGCGCTGGCGATCTCTGGTCAAAGAGTCGGGCCTGTCCTTCGTCGCGCGCCGCAAGTTCTGGCATGTGTTCACCGCGCACGCGATGGCTAATCCCGAGCGCGACCCGAGCGAGGCCGACTTCGCGCGCTTTGTCGCCGAAGTGAAGGGCTTGGGCACCGCCGTTGAGAACGGCTCGGTGACTCTGGTCGGGGCGGGGCCGGGCGATCCGGAGTTGCTGACGCTGCGCGCTGTCCGCGCGCTGCAATCGGCCGACGTGATTTTGTTCGACGATCTGGTGTCGCGCGACGTTCTGGACTTCGCGCGGCGCGAGGCGCGCAAGCTGCTGGTCGGCAAGACAGGGTTCGGACCGTCGTGCAAGCAGGACGACATCAACGCGCTGATGGTGAGTCTCGCCCAGCAGGGCAAACGCGTCATTCGGCTCAAGGGCGGCGATCCGCTGATCTTCGGCCGCGCCGCGGAAGAGATCGACGCGTGCCGTGCCGCCAACATCGCCGTCGATGTCGTGCCCGGCATCAGCGCGGCGCAGGGTGCGGCGGCGAAGCTCGGCATTCCGCTGACCGACCGCGATAATTCGCGGCGGCTGCAATACGTGACGGGCCACGCCCGCAGCGGCAAACTGCCAGCCGACATCGACTGGCGCGCGCTCGCCGATCCGACGACGACAACGGCGATCTACATGCCAGTGAAAACGCTTGAAGCGCTGGTCGCCAAGGCCACCGCGGAAGGCCTCGATCCGCTTACACCTGCATTGGCAATCTCACACGCGACGCGGCCCGACCAGCAGGTCGTCGCGGCGCCGATTGGCGAGTTGCCGGCACGCATGGCCGAAGCCAACCTGCCCAGCCCCGTTCTGGTGATGCTGGGGCGCATTATCGGCAAGGTCGGCGAGCAAGCCGCCGAAGCGGCGCTCCAGCCGGCGCCGCTAGCGCGCACGGCTACCGAATAATCCTGACACGTTCGCTGTCTTGCGGCCGGGTGGGGCGTCCGTCCTGGCGCCAATCCTGCCGCGGGCTTTGCGTCCGATCCTGGGCGCGGATCTGCCGGCCGAGTTGCCGCGCATCTTGGCGCGGATCTGGGCGGCGCGGCTGCGCCCGCTCTTGATTCCGGCTTTGCTCAGTCGTCCGCGGCGCCGCCGGCTTAGCATTTGCCGGCCTGGGCTGCGGCATTGGCACGTCGGCCGTTGCCGGGACGACGACGACCGCCTGTTTGGCCGCCGGTGTTTCCTTGACCGCGGGTGCCTGCGCGCGCGGGGCCGGCGCGAGCGACGCCGCGGGCTCCGGGGCCACCGTTTCCGGGCTCACCGCCGGGAAGGTGTCCGGCGAGTAGGCGTAGGCATTGTACTGATTGCCGTGGATCGCCTGGTTGGCTTCCTGGATGATGCGGTCGCCCTCGCGGCGGTTCTCGTAGGCGCTGCCGCGCCCGGTGAATGTGATCGCGTAAGCCGGCTTGGCCTTGGTCAGGGTATCGGCCGCCGAAGTCGTGCGGTCGAAGTCGTTCTTGTCGTAAGCGACGATGCCGCGGTCGACGAAGGCGGTGGCGAAGTTCGGGTTGAGCTTGATCGCCTGGTTCATGTCCGCCGTCGCGCGCTCGAAGTCGCGCTTGTCGTAATGGGCGAAAGCGCGATTGTAGAGCGCCAACGCGTAATTCGGGCTGATCGCCAGCGCCTGATTGTAGTCGGCGACGGCGCGGTCGAATTCGCCGCGGTTGCGGTAGGCGAAGCCGCGGTTGTTGAAGGCCCGCGCGTTCTTCGGATCGAGCTTGATCGCTTGCGTGAAGTCCACGATGGCGACGTCGAAATCGTTCTTGTTGTCGCGGGCAAGGCCACGCGCATTGTAGGCGGCGGCGTAGTTCGGATCGAGCTTGATGGCGGCGTCGAAGTCCTTGATGGCGCGGTCGAAGTCGCGCTTTTCGTAGTAGGCATTGGCGCGGTTAAAGAGCGCGACCGTGTAGCTGGTGTTGAGCTTGATCGCCTCGCCGAAGTCGGCGATGGCGCGGTCGGCGTCGCCTTTGTTGCGGTAGGCGAAGCCGCGGTTGTTGAACGCAACGGCATCCTTCGGATCGAGCTTGAGCGCGGCATCGAAATCGGCGATGGCGCGGTCATTGTCGCCGCGCATGCCGTGGCTGGTGCCGCGGTCGGTGAAGGTGGCCGATGTCTTCGTATCCAGCCGCAAGGCCTGGTCGAGGTCCGCGATGGCGCGCTCGATGTCGCCCTTCATGCGGTAGACCAGGCCGCGATTGGCGAAGGCCGCCGCGTTCTTGCCATCCAGGCGGATCGCCTGGCCGAAATCGACGATGGCGCGATCGTAGTCGCGCTTGTCGCGATAGGCGAGGCCGCGGTGATAGTAGGCCAGGTCGAAATTCGGGTTGAACCGGATCGCCTCGCCGAAATCGACGATGGCGCGATCGAAATCTCGCTTCTCATAGAAGGCGTTGCCGCGCTGGTAGAAACCGAGCGCGAATTTGCTGTCGAGTTTCACGGCCTCGCCGAAGTCGGCAATGGCGCGGTCGACGTCGCCCTTGAGCCGGTAGGCGGTGCCGCGATTGAAGAGCGCCATGGCGTTGGCGGGATCGAGCTTGAGCGCCTCGTTGAGGTCGGCGATGGCGCGGTCATTGTCGCCTTTGGCGCCATAGCTCAGCGCGCGATCGTAAAGCGCGATAGCAAAGGCAGGGTCGATCTTGAGCGCGGCGTCGAAATCCGCGATGGCGCGATCATAGTCGCGCTTAAACTCCAGCGCGTTGCCGCGATTGTAAAAAGCCACTGCGTAATTTGGGTTGAGCTTGATGGCCTGGTCGAAGCTCTGGATGGCGCGGTCGAGGTCGTGCTTTTCGCGGAGCGCCAGGCCGCGATTATAGAAGGCGAGGCTATTGCGGCCGTCGAACTTCACCGCCTGCTCGAAATCGGCGAGCGCGCGGTCGATGTCGCCCTTGGCGGCGTAAGCGACGCCGCGGTCATTGTAGCCCTGCGCATAATCGGGTTTCAGCTTGAGGGCCTGCGTGAGGTCGGCGATGGCGCGGTCGAAATCGCGCCGGTTGGCATTGGCATTGCCGCGGTTGTTCAAGGCCAGGGTGTCGGCCGGATTGATCTTGACGGCGCTGTCATAATCGGCGACGGCGGCAGCGTAGTCGCGCTTGTCGTATTTGGCATTGCCGCGATTGTAGAAGGCCACCGCATAGCCGCCGTTGAGCTTTACGGCCTGGTCGTAGTCCGCGATGGCGCGGTCGAGTTGGCCCTTGGCGGCGTGCGAAATGGCGCGGTTGTTGAACGTCGGCGCGTAATGCGCGTTGAGCGCGACGGCTTGGTCGAAATCCGCAATGGCGCGGTCCGACTCGCCCTTTAAGCCGTAAGCGACCCCGCGGCTATTGAAGCTGAGCGCGTAATCCGGGTTGAGTTTGATTGCTTGCGTCAGGTCGCCGACCGCCTTATCGAAGTCGCCTTTGCCCGCCTGTGCGTTGCCGCGCGCGCTGTAAGCCTGCGCCAGCTTCGAGTTGAGCTTGATCGCCTGGTTGAAGTCCTCGATGGCGCGGTCGTAGTCGTGCTTCTCGTGATAGGCGATGCCGCGGTTGTAGAACGCGTTGGCGTTCTTGCCGTCGAGCTTGGTGGTCTGGTCAAAGTCCTGAATGGCGCGGTCGTAGTCCTCGCGCTCATAGCGTGCGACGCCGCGGTCGTAATGCGCCATGGCGTCTTTCGGATTGAGCCGGATCGCCTGATCGTAGTTGGCAACGGCCTTGTCGTAGTTGCGGCGCTGGAAGAAGGCATTGCCGCGATTGTAGTAGGCCGCCGAGAAGTTCTGGTTGATCTTGATGGCGCGGTCGAAGTCGGCGACGGCGCGGTCGAGATCGTTCTTTGACGCGAAGCTGATGCCACGGTCGTTGTAGGCCAGGGCGAAAATGGGGCTGAGCCGGATCGGCTGCGCCAGCTCCATGGCGCCGCGGTCGTAGCCGCGCTGGCCGCGCGTGTCGTTGCCGCGCGGGTTCGCGGCGAAGGAATAGTGCGGATTGATCCTGATCGCCGCCTCGAAGTCGCCGATGGCGCGCTCGAAATCCTTCTTCTCGTAATAGGCGACGCCACGGTCGTGATAGGCGAAGGAATCCTTGGCATCGAGCTTGATCGCCTGGGTGAAGTCGGCGATGGCGCGGTCGTAGTCGTTCTTGTCGAAATAGGCGTTGGCGCGGTTGTAGTAGGCGCCGGCGTAGCCTTCGTTGAGCTTG
>JANMSZ010000378.1:0-26378 GCA_031389925.1 Hyphomicrobiales bacterium
CAGACGCTGGCCTCGATCACCTTCCAGAACTACTTCCGCATGTACGAGAAGCTCTCGGGCATGACCGGCACGGCGCTGACCGAAGCCGACGAGTTCATGGATATCTACAGTCTCGAAGTCCTCGAAGTGCCGACCAACATGCCGCTGGTGCGCATGGACGACGACGACGAGGTCTACCGCACCAACAAGGAAAAATACCGCTCGATCATTGCGCTGATCGAAGAGTGCAAGCTGCGCGGCCAGCCGGTGCTGGTCGGCACGACTTCTATTGAGAAATCCGAACAGCTCGCCGAGATGCTGCGCGAAGCCGGCTGGGAAGCGCACGACTTCTCCGATCCGAACGCTTTCGCCGCGCTTTATTCCGGCGACGACGGCGCCACCAAGACCAAGGTCTTCGCGATCCTCAACGCGCGCTACCACGAGCAGGAAGCCTTCATCGTCAGCCAAGCCGGCGTGCCGGGCGCCATCACCATCGCTACCAACATGGCCGGCCGCGGCACCGACATTCAGCTCGGCGGCAATGCCGACATGCGCATCCGCCAGGAGATCACCGACATCGAGGATTGGGGCCAGCGCGACAAGGACCCGCGCGCCGACGAAATCCGCAAGCAGGTGGCGCGGCTGAAGGAAAAGGCGCTCGCCGCCGGCGGCCTGTTCGTGCTCGGCACCGAGCGCCACGAGAGCCGCCGCATCGACAACCAGTTGCGCGGCCGCTCCGGCCGCCAGGGCGACCCGGGTCATTCCAAGTTCTTCCTGTCGCTGGAAGACGACCTGATGCGCATCTTCGGCTCCGACAAGCTCGACGGCATGCTGACCAAGCTGGGCCTCAAGGAGAACGAGGCGATCGTTCATCCCTGGATCAATAAAGCGCTGGAGAAGGCGCAGCAGAAGGTCGAAGCCCGCAACTTCGACATCCGCAAGAACTTGCTGAAATACGACGACGTGATGAACGACCAGCGCAAGGTGATCTTCGAGCAGCGGCTCGATCTCATGCGCGATGAGCACGTCGAAGAGACCGTCGCCGACATGCGTCATACCGTGATCGACGAGATGGTCGCCAAGCACATTCCCGCCAACGCCTACGCCGAGCAGTGGGACGTCAAGGGTCTGGATACGGCGCTGCGCGAGGTGCTCACCCTGGCGCTGCCGGTCGAGGAATGGGCCAAGGAAGAGGGCATCGCCGACGAGGAGATGCGCGAGCGCATCGAGCGCCGCGCCGACGAGTGGATGGCGGCCAAGGTTGCCAAGTGGACGCCCGACGTCATGCGCTATGTCGAGAAATCGATTTTGCTGCAGACGCTCGATCACCTCTGGCGCGAGCATCTGGTGATGCTCGAGCACTTGCGTCAGGTGATCGGCCTGCGCGGTTACGGCCAGCGCGATCCGCTCAATGAATACAAGGCGGAAGCCTTCAGCCTGTTCGAGGCGATGATCGCCAATCTGCGCGAGGCGGTGACCAGCCAGTTGATGCGTGTCGAGGTCGTGCAGCAGCCGCCGGCCGAGGAAGCACCCCAGCTTCCTTACATGGAAGCGCAGAAGCTCGATCCGACCACCGGTGAGAACGAGATGGCGCTGGCGCCCGCGCTTGCCGGAAACGGCGACGTCGCGGTCGAGCGCAATCCGAAAGACCCGACCACCTGGGGCAAAGTCGGCCGCAACGAGGAGTGCCCGTGCGGCTCCGGCAAGAAGTACAAGCATTGCCACGGCAAGTTCGCCTAGAGCGCTGCCGCGGCGGAAGGAAGTAGGCGCCCGTGGCCCTGTTATTGAACCTGCTGTGGATTTTGTTCGGCGGCTTCTGGATGGCGGTCGGCTGGGCTATCGCTGCCCTGATCATGGCGATCACGATCATCGGCCTGCCGTGGACGAAGGCCGCCTTCACCATCGCCGCCTATACGCTGTTGCCGTTCGGCCAGAAGGCCGTGTCGCGCGACGAATATTTCGGCCGGGAAGACGTCGGCACCGGACCGCTCGGCCTGCTCGGCAACATCGTCTGGTTCGTGCTCGCCGGCTGGTGGCTGGCGCTCGGACATCTCCTCACCGCGCTGCTGTGCGCCGTGACCATCATTGGCATTCCTTTCGCGTGGGCGCATTTGAAGTTGGCCGGGATCGCGCTGTGGCCGATCGGCAAGGTCATTGTCCCGGCGTGAGCGAAGCCTCAATCAGAGAAGTGTAATGGCGAATAAACTCGACGACATGAAAACGCGGCTGGCTGACCTCAGCGGCGAGCGCGGCAAACTCGAAACGGCGGTCGAGGAAATGATTGCCGATATGGCCGAGCTGCCGCCGGAGCAACGCTCGGCAAGCGAGTGGGGTCCTAACGGCGCCTCGACGAAGAAATATCTGGAGCTGACCGAACGCCTGGCCGAAGTGGAAACGGAAATCATCGATCTCGGCCGCGCCATCGTCGAGAGCGACGAGCCGGCTTCGTCAGTGCATTAGCGCATGATCCCGAAAAGTGGGAACCGGTTTTCGGACAAGATCATGCGCAAACAAATGCCAGGGGCGCAAAGTGACTCAACTTATATGGATCGCGCTCTAGCGCGGCGCCCTGCATGCTGACCGAAGCGGTCCTGAAAAGCTATCTGCTCGATATGCCGAGCGGGCACATCTTCGATCTCACCTACAGCCTGTTTGCCGATGTGTTTCCGCCGGGCGAGCCCGACGCAGCCGCGCGCGAGCAGTTGCGCGTCCTCGCCGAGGAATGCGGCTGCGACGTCGCCAATAACAAAGCCGAAGGCCGCTACGAACTCACGCGGCGGTGATTTGATCTCTGATCGATAGGCGTTCTAGTTCCCCCTGTTCGACTCACCGCGATAGGTTCAGAGTGGATTGATGTACAAGCCCTGGCCCAAATGTCCCATCTGCTCCCATCCGATGCTTTTGAGCGGAGAAGTAACGGTCGACAAGGACGGAAAAGCATCGAGCGGCTTTGCGTGTGATTTTTGTCCCGCGAAGCCGAAACCTGTCCAGCCTACGGCGTTACAATAAACTTAGTCGAGAAGCGCGCACGCGGCCTGCGCGCAGTCGCTGTTTTCACAATGCCAAAGCATATGTGGTTTGGCTCCGGTAGCATTGGAATATACCCTACCGACGAGACGATTCTTGTTGTCCATTTTGGACAGTTAGATGGAGATGGCAGTGAGCTGGGTTCAACCACACATTCCGACGGAAGTTCATTTAGATTTTCTGGGAATGACGATCCCGGCTCACTGGGGCTATCACGCCATCCTGATGGTCATCGTATGGTTCGTGCTGGTGCCGATCTGCATCATCATCATCCGGTTCGGCAAACCGAAGCCGACGCTCACCGGCCTCCACCGGAAAGTCGCCGTCAAGAACATCGAGTGGTGGTGGTTCAGCGTTCACAAATACGGGCTGATGTTTTCGATCGGCCTTGCGCTCGCAGGGGCGATTGTGGCGGTGACGGTCAGCGGCGGCTTCAGCGGCTCGGCGCATTCGATATTCGGTCTTGCGACCGTCGCTCTGGGATGTTTGCAGATCATGGGCGGCTGGCTGAGAGGCAAGCACGGCGGCAAGAATTACTACAGCGCCGATCCGAACGATCCGAAGACATGGTTCGGTGATCATTACAACATGACGACACGCCGGCGGATATTCGAGGCCTATCATAAGACCGCGGGCTATTTCGTTTATTTCTTCGCCGCCGGCGCGGTTGCCAGCGGCCTGATGCAATATCCGATGCCGGGGCTGGGCGAATTCATCGTCGCCATGGTGCTCATCGCCTTCGTGGTGTCCATTGTGCTGGAATACAAGGGCTTCCGCTACGACGGCTATCGCGCGGCGCACGGCTACACGATGGACGCGCCTTTCAACAAAGAACGCGAATTTCTGTAGCGCAGTAACGGGCGGCAGCTTTTAAGGTTTACGTTGCGCCGTTTCAGGAACGACCCGCATGAGCAGTCAAGACTTACCGAAGCCCGATTACGCCAAGAACATGAAGCTGATCGGGCATACCGATCAGGGCGGACGGCCCGACGGCGTGCAGATCATGGTCAACAAAGGCTATGCCTATGTCGGCCATATGTTCTCCAAGGGTTTCAGCGTGATCGACGTGCGCGATCCGCGCAATCCGAAGCCGGTCAAATACATGCCGGCGCCGCCGAACACATGGACCATTCATCTGCAAACGCATGGCGACCTGCTGCTGGTCATCAACGCCATGGACATGTTCGCCGCTGCGGAATTCCAGGACGAGCGTGCCTATTACACCGGCTCGCATAGCGAGAAGGCCGAACACAGCTATGCCGCCGAGGTTCAGAAGCGCAACTGGACGGCCGGTCTCGCCGTCTACGACATTTCGAAGCCGGAAGAGCCGCGCAAGATCGGCTTCATGCCGGTGGAAGGCGGCGGCATTCACCGCATCTGGTATACCGGCGGACGCTGGGCCTATGTCTCGGCGATGCTCGACGGCTTCACCGACTACATCTTCATGACCATCGACATGGCCGATCCCACCAAGCCGAAGGAAGCCGGCCGCTACTGGCTGCCCGGCATGAACACGGCCGCCGGCGAAACACCCACATGGGCGTCGAACCGGCGCTTCGGCCTGCACCACGCGATCGTCAACGGCGACACCGCTTATGGCGCATGGCGCGACGGCGGGCTGGTGATGATGGACGTATCCGACCGCAGCAAGCCGAAGCTCATTAAGCACCACAACTGGTCGCCGCCCTTCGGTGGCGGCACACATAACTGCCTGCCGTTGCCCGACCGTAATCTGCTGGTGGTGGCGGACGAAGCGGTGCTCGACAATTGCGAAGACGGCATCAAATATACCTGGATGTTCGACATCCGCGAGCCCGCCAATCCGGTCAGTATCTCAACTTTCCCGACGCCGGACGAAGCGGATTACTGCAAAAAGGGCGCGCATTTCGGCCCGCATAATATTCACGAGAATCGACCGGACACGTTTGTTAGTTCGGACCTCATTTTCGCGACCTATCAGAACGCGGGCATTCGCGTCTTCGATATCAAGAACGCCTTTCAGCCGAAGGAAGTCGCCTGCTTCGTGCCGCCGGAGCCGGAACGGCTGGTCGATGGGCGATTGAACCGCGCCAAGGTCATTCAGTCCTGCGATGTGCTGGTGGACAAAGAAGGCGTCGTCTACAGCACCGATTTTAATGGCGGTCTGTACATTCTTGAGTACCAGGGCTGACGGCCGCCGAGTGCAATTGCAACGTCCCCGATAATAAAGTCGAGAGTCGGCTCGAACTGACACGGTGCGCCGGATGAAGCTTTCCGCCACGCTGCCGCTGCTTGTGGCCTCGACGATGTTCATGGAGCAGCTCGAATGCCGGCGAAGCATTGCGCTAGTCGGCGAACGGCGATCTCCCTATGATGCCGGCGCGAAATAAGGGTGGATGCCAATGAGCGACGGTGAAGTGCGCCTGGTGCGCGATGGCGCGGTGGCGACGATCTGGTTCGACCGTCCGCAGGCGCGCAATGCGATGACGTGGGCGATGTACGAAGGGCTGGCATCTGCCTGCGCCGAGCTTCAGTCGGATACCAGCGTGCGCGTCGCGGTGCTGCGCGGCGTCGGCGGCAAGGCCTTCATCGCCGGCACCGACATCGCCCAGTTTCTGAAATTCACCACCGCCGAGCAGGGCGTCGAATACGAAGCCAAGATGGAGGCCTATCTCGGCGCGCTCGAAGCGCTGCCGATGCCGACGCTGTGCGTGGTCGAAGGCTGGGCCATCGGCGGCGGGCTGGCGATTGCCGCCTGCTGCGATCTGCGCATTGCCACGGCGGGTTCGAAGTTCGGGGTGCCGATCGCGCGCACGCTCGGCAATTGCCTGTCGGTCGCCAATTACGCGCGCATCGTCGCTCATCTTGGTGTTTCTCGTGCAAAACGCATGCTGATGCTGGCCGAGAATGTTCCGGCCGAGGACGCGCAGGCGGCGGGTTTCGTCATGGACGTGCTGGCGCCCGAAGCGCTCGACCAGCGTATCGCGGAAATCTGCGAGCGGTTGCAGGGCAACGCGCCGGTCACCATGCGTGTCACCAAGGAGGCCATTCGCCGCCTGATGCACGCCGGCATTCCGGACGGCGACGATCTGGTGCGTGCCTGCTACGGCAGCGACGATTTCCACACCGGCGTCAAAGCCTTCGTCGAAAAGCGCACGCCGGAGTGGCGCGGCCGCTAAGTCTCACGACAAAAAATCAAACGAGGAAATCCCGATGCATCCGTTCGAAAAGCAAATGCTGACCGTGGTCCGGCAGGGCAACATCGGCACCGACACCAGCTACGAGCCGCCGCTGCGCATCGGCTTCGGCATCAGCGACAAGACGGTCGGCGACGTCGCCAATGCCACCATGGGCCGCACCATCCTGGTGCCGGGCGCAGGGCCGAACCCGACGCATTACCACGCCAAGAACGATGTCTGCTGGTACATCCTCTACGGCAAGGTGAAGTGCTGGTACGCCAAGAGCGACGGCAGCGACCGCACCGAAGTGATCCTCGAGGGCGGCGATTTCGTCTACGTGCCGTCCGGCGCCATCCACGTCATTTCCAACGCGTCGGAGACCGAGGAGGCGTCCTTGATCTTCTGCTACATCGGCGTGCCGAACACCGACGCAGCCGAGACGGTGTGGCTGCCGCATATGAAATAACTTATTCTTTCCGTTCGTCCCCGCGAAAGCGGGAATGAGCGGGGTGAGGTCTGACAACAGGACATCGATAAATGACCGTAATCGACTGCCATCATCATTTCTGGACCTTTGGCAAGCGCGCGCACAAATTTCCGCCGGCGGTCGGCACGCGCCTCGATCACGATTACATGCCCGAGCATCTGCGCCCGCAGCTTAAACAGGCGGGCGTCGACAAGACCATCCTCGTGCAGGTGCTCAACGAAGTCGATGAGACCCATGAATTCCTCGAGATGTCGCGCACCGTCGATTTCGTTGCCGGCGTCGTCGGCTGGGTGCCGCTGACCGACCCCAAAGCCTGCGCGCAGGCGCTCGATGGGATGAAGGGCCGCGGCAGACTGGTCGGGATCCGCACGCTTATTGCGTACGAGCCGGATCCGAAATGGCTGCTGCAACCGAACGTGATCGAATCGCTGAAGTTGCTCGCCAAGGCCGGCCTGGTGTTCGAAGCGATCCCGGTGAACGAGGCGCAGCTTGAGTCCGTGCTGGCCGTGACGCGCGACATTCCGGATTTGAAGGTCGCGCTCAACCATCTCGGCAATCCGCCGGTGCCGGAAAAAGCCTGGGAGCCGTGGGCTGCGAACATGGCGCGCGCCGCCGCGCTGCCGAACATGTCGGTGAAGCTGTCGGCCGGGCTGGCGCTGGTCGTGCGCTGGAAATGGTCGACCGAGGAAATCCGCCGCTATGCCGACACCGTGCTCGGATTGTTCGGGCCGGATCGCGTGATGGCGGGCAGCAACTGGCCGGTGGTCGAACTCGGCGGCACTTATGCCGAGGTCTGGAAGGGCATCACCGATCTGATTGCGGATTTGCCGGCGGCCGATCGCGCCAAGATTCTGGGCGGCTCGGCGCAGCGCATTTACGGACTCTAGTCCGCGCGCTTTTTCTTGGACGTTTTCTTCTTTGACGTTTTCTTGGCCTTGCTTTTGGGCGTGGCTTTCATCTCGGCCGCAAGCTTCTTGCGGAACTTACGGTCGCGTTTGAGAAACCACTCGCGGCTCATGGCTTCCTTGCGCGTCGGAAACCATTCCGAATGCAGCAATTGCCAGGCGCGGCCCCGCGTCGTCTTGGCGCCCTTGCCAATGTTGTGCTTGGCCAGACGCTTCATCACGTCGTTGGACCAGCCGACGTAAGTCAGCGTGCGGTTGGCCGTGCGGCAGCCGAGGACATATACGAAACAATCCATATGACAATCGCTAGCACATGATCCGGAAAACTGTGAACCGGATTCTAAAACCGCATAATACGTGTGATACGGAAAACTTCGCGCGTGGCTAGCGTAGCCCAGACCAGCGGCTGTCGAACGAGCCGACCGGAACCACCGGTTGCGCGCCCGCCAGCAGGCCGTTGCCATTCGCCGGCGGCGCCGAGAACGCGGTGCGCATTTCCCGCTCGGGAGTGCGCGGCGGTTCGTTCCTGTCGGCTTGCTTCGCGCGGGGCTGGGCTTCCACCACAGCCTTCGGCGCGGGAGCGGCTTCGCTCGGCTTGGGCTGCGTCGCCGGGACCGAAGCGGTGCGGAACGCGGGCGCCTGTTTGGCTTTCGCCATCTCGGTCTTGCTGCCGCGCAATTTGACCGGCTCGCTCGCTGTCGGCGCCGCGGGTTGCGGTTCGGCGGACTTCGCGCTGAACACATTGCCCAGCAGGCTGGCGATGGAGGTCGGCGCTTCGGCCGGTGCCTCGCCTTCCTTCGGCCGCGGCGCGGCTTGCGGCATCTTTACGCTCGCCATCACCGGCTGTTCGGACGATTCAACCGGCTCGGCGGAAGGCTGTGCTGGAACGGTGATTTGCGGCGCGCCGGCCGGCCCGTTTGAGGTGCGCGGCAAATAGCCCGGCGCCTGCGAATTGCCGGCGACCACATAGGCGCGGCCGCTATTGTCGAATTCGCTGTGGCTGGCGAGCTTGGTGACGAACACCGGATTCATGCCGCCATCGATGCCATGACGCGGCGGCACAACGGCGACGTTACGGCCGATATATTCGGCCATCTTGAACTGTTCTTGGCGGCGATGGTCGAGCACAGCGTCGGCGACGGTCGGATCGAGCTGATAGGCCGGGCACTTGGCCGAGGAGTTGAACGAGAGCGGCTTCGACGCGTTGGCGGGCGTTGCCGGGTCGAACACGTAACGGCGCTCGCAGACCGCGACCTTCGGCTCCTGCTTGGTGGCTTCGAAGTGGTCGTAGCCTTCTTTGATCATCTTCCAGAAGGCGAAGTGCGGGCTGTTGCGATGCTTGGCCATGTTCAACGCGGTCATGCGGAACGGAAACGCCTGCATCTGGAACGAGCGCTGGCCGCCGAAGAACGACTCGCGTCCCAGCGCGTAGATTTCCTGGATCTGCTCGTCGGTCATCGCGTAGCAGCCGCGCGACGAGCAATCGCCGTGCACCATCAGCTCCGAGCCGGTGTAACCCATCGAGCGGTCATAGGCGTTCGGAAAGCCGGTGTTGAAGGCGAGATAGTAATTGGAAGCCGGATTCATCTGTCCCGGCGTGATCGTATAGAAGCCCTCGGGCGCCTGGCGGTCGCCTTCCTTCTTCTTCGGGCCGAGATCGCCCGACCAGCGGCAGATCGGATAGGTCTTCAGCAGCGCGAACTCGCCGTCGCGATTCTTTTTCCAGACTTCCATCTCCGACTCTTCCTTGAAGAGCCGGACCAGGATCGGAGAATCCTTGTCCATGTTCTTGGCGGTGATATCGGCGAGCGTCTTTTCCGACAGCGGCGCCTGCGCGCGGCCATTGGTCGGAATATCGCTGGGATTACAGCCGGCGAGGGCCATCGCGGCAGCAACGGCCGCGGACGCCAGAAGCGTTCGTACGGTGGCTCGATTCAAACGCATACTCCCCCGGACGGCGGGCCATTGACGCAATCGTTACCCAGAAGATGTGGCAACCGCAAGGCAGCCAAACCCTATCCTGCCCGACGGTAACCCTATGGTGAACCAAGGTAAACCGCCCGGCGCCGGGAACTTAGCCCAAAGGAATTGCCGTTGCCTTAAGGGCTTAGCGGCCGCTAGCCGGCAAAGCTACCCGGCAGGCCGGCCTATGATACGGCCCATATTGAGGAATTTCTCGCGCCGCTGCTTGAGGATGGCCTCGCGGCTCAGCGGCCGCAATTCGGCCAACGCATTGGCGATGGCCTCGCCAGTGGCGGCGATGGCGGCCTGGGGGTCGCGATGGGCGCCGCCGGTCGGCTCCGTGATGATCGTATCGATCACGCCGAAGCGCACCATGTCCTGGGCGGTGATCTTCATGTTGGTCGCCGCCTCCTGCGCCTTGGTGGTGTCGCGCCACAGGATCGAGGCCGCGCCTTCCGGCGAGATCACGCTGTAGATGGCGTGCTCGAGCATCAGCACGCGATTGGCCGTCGCCAAGGCGATGGCGCCGCCGGAGCCGCCTTCGCCGAGCACGACCGCGACGCTGGGCACGCGCAGCCCGAGGCAGGCGTCGGTCGAGCGCGCGATGGCTTCGGCCTGGCCGCGCTCTTCGGCGCCGATGCCGGGATAGGCGCCAGCGGTGTCGACCAGCATGATCAGCGGAATGTCGAAGCGGTCGGCCAATTCCATCAGGCGTACCGCCTTGCGGTAGCCCTCGGGCCGCGCCATGCCGAAATTATGTTTGAGCCGGCTCTCGGTGTCGGAGCCTTTCTCGTGGCCGATGACGCAGACGCTCTCGCCGCGGAAGCGGCCGAAGCCGCCGATGATCGCGGTGTCGTCGCCGAATTTGCGGTCGCCGGCGAGCGGGATGAAATTGCTGATCAGCCCGGCGATCGTATCCAGGCAATGCGGCCGCTGCGGATGCCGCGCGACCTGGGTTTTCTGCCAAGGCGTCAGATCGGCATAGAGTTCTTTGAGCGCGGTGGCGGCCTTGACCTCAAGCCGGCTGATCTCGTCGCCGACGGCGACCGCGCTGCCGCTCTCGCCCATGGCGCGCAGTTCTTCAACCTTGGCCTCCAGTTCGGCCACTGGCTTTTCGAAATCGAGATAGCTGCGCATAGGGTTCCGGCAGGGTTAGAAACGCGGTGTGACGCGGAAGAAGGCTTTTAGTCAAGCAATTGGGTTAATATGGTTCTTACGGCCACCGGCGGCTAGGTGTCGGTCAGCGGGTGCAGGTCGCGCACCAGCGCCTTCAGGCGCTCTTCCAGCACATGGGTATAAATCTGCGTGGTCGAGATATCGGCGTGGCCGAGCAGGGTCTGAACGACGCGTAAATCGGCCCCGTTATGCAGCAAATGGCTGGCGAAAGCGTGCCGCAGCACATGCGGGCTCAGCCGTTCCGGCGTGATGCCGCTGGCCGCGCCGAGGCTTTTGAGTTCGCGGGCGAAGTGCTGGCGGGTGAGGTGGCCCTGTTCGCCGAACGAGGGAAAGAGCCATTTTGACTGCGTGCCACCTTTGGCGTCGCCGCGCAGCTTGAGGTACTCGGCCATCGCGCGCTTGGCGGCGCCGTTGAGCGGCACCAACCGGTCCTTGTTACCCTTGCCGCGCACCACCAGCATACGCTGATCCTTGCGCGCGGCGGAGGCCGGCAGCGCCACCAGTTCGGACACGCGCAGGCCGGTCGCGTAAACCACTTCGAGCAGGCACAGCAGCCGCGCCGCGCGCAAGCGAACGGCCGGCGGCGACGTGGCGTCTTCGGCTTGCGTGCGGGCTTGCGTCAGCAAGCCGTCGACTTCGGCAATCGAGAGAACCTTCGGCAGCGTGCGGGCGCGCTTGGGTCCTTCCAAGACCGCTGCCGGATCGTCGCTGCGTTTTCCCTCCGCATAGAGAAACCGGTAAAGCTGGCGCACCGCCGACAGTCGCCGCGCCAGCGAGGAAGTCGCCAGGCCGCGTTCGGTGACGCTCACCAGAAATCCGCGCAAGTCGTCGGTGGTCGCTTTGGCGACGCTGACTTTGCCGGCGCGCAGATGCGCAAGCAGATCGGCGAGATCGTTGCGATAGGCGTCGAGCGTGTTCTTGCCGGCGCCGCGCTCGGCCGCCTGCATGTCGAGGAACAGCTCAACGAGCGATTCGTCGGATGCGCTTGCCCGGCCGGCCATTTGATTTTTGATCAACGTTGATGCTTGAGGAATTTGTCTTGCGGCACTGTCACGATGATCTCGCGCGGCTTGTGCGGGACGAACGTCGCAAGCGAGAACACGGCGCCATACGCCAGGCTGCCGAGCAGGCCGACGAAAATCAGGAATCTGAACAGACTCGGCATGATCGAGATCCAGCTACCGCCCGCGCCTTGATCGTCCGCGCTATGGCGGCTGACCTATCTTACCGCGAGTTACGACCACGTTCCTTAACAACTGACAAGATCGTCGCTTTTGGCCCGCGTTGCGCCGCTCTCGCAGCGCCGCGTTTGCTGGTATATGGAACCGGTGCGCCGATTTGGAAGAAGAATATGGTTAACAGCGCCGTTCAAAAAGTCCCGGAAAATGGCCTTGAAGCGGCCATTGTCCAGGCATTGGACAGACGGTCCGTCGTGCTGGTCGGCATGATGGGCGCCGGCAAGTCGTCGATTGGGCGCAGGCTTGCGGCCCGGCTCGGAATCCCGTTTGTCGACGCCGACACCGAAATCGAAAGCGCCGCCGGTATGTCCATCCCCGAGATTTTCGAGAAACACGGCGAGCCCTATTTCCGCGCCGGCGAGGCGCGCGTGATCGCGCGGCTGCTCGACGGCGAACCGAGCGTGCTGGCGACCGGTGGCGGCGCCGTCATGGACCCGCGCACCCGCGAACTGATCGGCGAGAAGGGTATCTCGGTCTGGCTGAGCGCGGACGTCGATGTGCTGGTGAAGCGCACCAAGCGGCGCACCGACCGGCCGCTGGTCGAGAAGATCAAGGAGCTGATGCCGCTGCGCGAGCCGTTCTATGCGCAGTCCACCATCGTCGTGCGCTCGCGCGACGAGCCGCACGATACCATCGTCGACGAGATCATGGGCGCGCTGGCGACGCATTTTCATATTGCGGCGAAGGAGCAGACGTCATGACCGCGCCGTTGCGTTCGGGCGAACCGATTGTGGTGCCGGTCGCGCTCGGTGCGCGCGCCTATGACATCGTCATCGGCCGCGGCCTGATCGGCTCGCTCGGCATGCGCATCAAGGCGCTACGTCCGGGCGCCAAGGTCGCGATCGTGACCGATGAGAACGTGGCGCAGAAGCATCTGGCCACCGCCGAAGCCGCGCTCAAATCCGCCGGCGTCGAAAGTTCGGCGATCGTTGTGCCGCCCGGCGAGGGCTCGAAAAATTACGCGACCTTCGAGAAAGTCTGCGAGGCGATCATTGCCGCGCGCATCGAGCGCAACGATCTGATCGTCGCGCTCGGCGGCGGCGTCATCGGCGATCTCGCCGGCTTTGCGGCGGCGAGCGTGCGGCGCGGTCTCGACTTCGTGCAGGTGCCGACGACCTTGCTGTCGCAGGTCGATTCCTCGGTCGGCGGCAAGACCGGCATCAATTCAAGCCATGGCAAGAATCTGGTTGGCGCGTTCCACCAGCCGGCTTTGGTGATCGCCGACACGGCCTTGCTCGACACGCTGTCGCCGCGCGAATTCCGCGCCGGCTACGCCGAAATGATGAAATTCGGTCTCTTGGGCGATGCGGCATTCTTCACCTGGCTCGAAGCCAATTGGGAGGACGTGTTCGCCGGCGGCAAATCTCAGGGAAGTTTTGCCCGCGAACACGCCATCGCGGTGTGCTGCCGCGGCAAAGCCGGCGTCGTGTCGCGCGACGAGCGCGAGACTGGCGAGCGCGCGCTGCTCAATCTCGGCCACACCTTCGGCCACGCCTTCGAAGCCGGCGCCGGCTACTCGCAGCGGCTGCTGCACGGCGAAGCGGTGGCGCTCGGCTGCGTCTTGGCGTTCCAGTTCTCCGCGCGCAAGGGGTTGATCGCGGCGGCCGATGCGACACGGGTGCGCGCTCATCTTGAAGCGGTCGGGCTGCCGACCCAGGTCAAGGATGTCTCGGGCGGCGTGCCGGGCGTCGATGCCTTGATGGGTCTGATCGCGCAGGACAAGAAAGTGAAACGCGGCACGCTCACGTTCATTCTGGTGCGCGGCATCGGGCAGGCCTTCATCGAGAGCAACGTCGATCCTGCCGAAGTGCGCGCCTTCCTCACGGAGCGCTTAGCGGGATGAGCGACACCGTCGTCAATCTGCTGATCGCTTTCCTGCTGCTCGCCGCCAACGCCTTCTACGTGGCTGCGGAATTCGCGCTGGTGAAGAGCCGGGGCTTCCGCATCGACGCGATGGCGGAAGAGAACCGCTTCGGTGCCCAGCTTTTGCAGAAGATGATGGGCAACATCGAAGCCTATCTGGCGTGCTGCCAGCTCGGCATCACGATGGCCTCGCTTGGTCTTGGCTGGGTCGGCGAACCGACCGTATCGAGCCTGTTGCAGCCGTTCCTGACGCCGCTTGGCATGCCGGATCAGGTGTTGCATTTCACCTCGTTCATGGTCGGCTTCCTGGTGTTCTCTTCGCTGCACATCGTCATCGGCGAGCAGGTGCCCAAGACGCTGGCGATCCGCGAGCCCGGCCCGGTGTCGCAATGGATCGCTTATCCGCTCTTCGTGTCGTTCGTCGTGTTCTATCCGTTGAACTGGCTGCTCAATGCGTCGTCGCGTTGGGTGTTACGGATGCTCCGCGTCAAGGAAACCTCACACTATGAGGTGCTCACAGGTGTCGAACTCGAAGGACTTGTCGAAGTCTCGGCCGAGCACGGCAACGTGGAAGAAGGCCAGGCCGAATACATCCAGAACGTCTTGCGCTTCGGCGAACTCGAAGTCTCCGACGTGATGATCCACCGCACCAACATGATCACCGTGAATGCCGACGATCCGGCCGAAGACGTCGTCAATGCGGTGATCGCCTCGCCGGTCACGCGCCTGCCGCTGTGGCGCGGCAACCCCGAGAACATCGTCGGCATCCTGCACGTCAAGGACCTGTTGCGCGCGCTGCACGCCGTCGATGGCGACGCGTCCAAGGTCGACATCGCGGCGATCATGGCGCCGCCCTGGTTCGTCCCCGAGAATCGGCCGGTATCGGAACAGCTCAAGGCCTTCCGCCGCCGCAAGACGCCCTTCGCGCTGGTGGTCGACGAGTATGGTGAAGTCAAAGGCATCGTGACCCTGGAAGACATCCTCGAGGAGATCGTCGGCGACATCACCGACGAGCACGACGTCGCCATGCCGGGCGTGCGGCGTCAGCCCGACGGCTCGGTCAATGTCGATGGCGCCGTCACGATCCGCGATCTCAACCGCGCGATGGATTGGGATCTGCCGGACGAGGAGGCCACCACCATCGCCGGTCTCGTCATCCACGAGGCGCGCTCCATCCCGCTGGTGGGCCAGAGCTTCACCTTCCACGGCTTCCGCTTTCGCGTCCTGCGCCGCAGCCGCAACCGCATCACCGCGCTGCGTATCCAGCCGTTGCCGCGCAAGCAAACGGCGAAGGCGAATTAGTCGCACTTGCGCGCAGGCGGACTGTGCAGGCAGGATGCTGCCGCACGCGCCGATATAAGACGCGGCAGGGTGGGGAGGGCTTCATGGCATCGGTGACGGCACGGCTGCGCGCGTTCGGGCTCGGCGTTTTGTTGTCGGCGGGCATAGCCGCCACGGCGCAGGCGCAAAATTATCCCGACCGGCCGGTGCGCCTGATCGCGCCGTTTCCCGCCGGCGGCCTGGCCGATGTGCTGGCGCGCGCGGTCGCGGATGAGCTCACGCGCTCGCTCGGCCAGCCGGTGATCGTCGAGAACCGCGCCGGCGCCGGCGGTAATATCGGCGCCGAGGCCGTCGCCCGCTCGACGCCCGATGGCTACACGCTGCTGATGACCTCGGCAGGCATCCTCACCGCCAATCAATTTCTCTATGCGTCGATGCCGTTCGACCCGGAGAAGGATTTCGTCACGGTCTCGAATGTCGCCGACATGCCCATGATGGTCGTGGTCAATCCCAAGGTCGAAGCCAAGACGCTGGCTGAGCTGGTGGCGCTGGCCCGCGCCAATCCCAACAAGCTCAATTTCGGCTCGCCCGGCATCGGCACCACCGGACATCTTGGCCTGGCGATGTTCATGCACGCCGCCGGCATCAAACTGACGCACGTGCCCTATCGCGGCGCGGCGCCGGCGATCACCGATTTGCTCGCCGGCCAGATCGACGGCGTGGTGGACAATCCCCCCACGGTGCTGCCGCACATCCAGGCCGGCAAGCTGCGCCCGCTCGCTGTCGCCGCGAAACAACGCATGGCGCTGTTGCCAGATCTGCCGACCGCAGCCGAAGCTGGTGTCGCCAATTTCGAGGCGTCGTCGTGGTTCGGCGTGGTCGCCCCGGCGGGCACGCCGCAGGCTATCGTCGATCGTCTGCACAAGGACATCGCGGCGGCGTTGCGCAAACCGGCTGTGCAGGAACGCTTCGCCAAGTCTGGCGCACGGCTCCTGGGCAACAGCCCGGACGAGTTCGCGCAGCAGATCAAGCAGGACCGCAAGATGTGGGGCGAGATCATCCGCGCCGCCGACATCAAGCCGCAATAGGTCTCGTTGTTAACTAAGCAGCTTCCCCCGGCGCCTTGGCGTGGATCGCCAGGGCGTGGACGCTGCCGGCCAGCTCAGCCGAAAGAATACCGTTGACCAGGCGATGGCGCTCGAGCCGGGTCTTATTTTCGAACGCATTCGACACGATATAGACCCTGTAATGGGTCTGCCCGCCCTCGCGATGGCCGGAATGGCCGGCATGCAGGTGCGATTCGTCCTCGACTTTGAGGCTTTGCGGGGCCAGAGCCTCGGTCAGTTTCTGCGTGATTACATCGGCGGTGCGCATGCTGTGGGAGTTAAGAGGCCGCGGCACGCGGGTCAATGGTGACTTCGTGGCGGAATCAGGTGCAATGCAACACTGTCAAGTCTTGAACCCGTCACTCGGAAAAGCGCATATTCGCCGGCCATGAAAAATCCAAAAGAAGCCAAAGAGACCTCGTCGCTATTCGACAAGATCCGGGTCAAGCCGGATAAGGACCGCCGTCCGAAAACCGGCGGGCCGGTGTGCGAATGGCATAACTGCAAGGAGAAGGCGACCAACAAGGCGCCGAAGGGCCGTGGCAACGACAAAGACTATTGGAACTACTGCATCAAGCACGCGCGCGAATACAATCAGTCGTATAATTTTTTCGCCGGCATGAACGATGCCGCGGTGCTCGCCTTCCAGAAGGACGCGCTGACCGGCCATCGCCCGACCTGGAAGATGGGCACCGGCAAGCAGAAGATTCGCCCCGATCTGGGCGCGCTCGGCTCCGGCGACGATCCGTTCGGCCTGTTCGGCGCGGGCATGAAAACCGAGCAGAAACAGCAGACCGAACGGCGCCAGATCCGCAACGCCGAACGCAAGGCGCTCGACAAGCTCGGCCTCGATGTCGGCGCCACGCCGGCGCAGGTGAAGATCCGCTTCAAGGAACTGGTCAAGCAGTTCCACCCGGATGTGAATGGCGGTGACCGCTCCACCGAGGACCGGCTGGTGGAAGTCATCCAATCCTACAACTACTTGAAATCGGCTGGTTTCGGCTGAACCTAAATCGGGCCGCCAAAGCAACCCAGCCCCGCCTTTCCGGCAGGCCCATTAGTACCTATCTCATTGATATAATTGATGGTGTTATTCGCGACACCCGGGTTTTTTGTGGCCAATCCGTCTGCTAAGTTGCGCGCCGACATCAGCCGGACCGTACGAGTCGGGACCACAGCAGGGGCTTCGGGCATTAACCCGAAGCCACGGAGGATCAATGACTGCCGCAGTGCAAGAAGTGAAGAACGTTCCCGACATGAAGGTGTCAATCCGTCAGGTTTTCGGCATCGACAGCGATATGGAAGTCCCGGCGTTTTCCAAACCCGATGAGCACGTCCCCGATATCGATCCGGACTATCGCTTCGACCGTCCGACCACGCTCGCCATTCTCGCGGGCTTTGCGCGCAATCGCCGCGTCATGGTCACCGGCTATCATGGCACCGGCAAGTCGACGCATATCGAGCAGGTGGCGGCGCGCCTGAACTGGCCGATGGTGCGCGTCAACCTCGATAGCCACATCAGCCGTATAGACCTGATCGGCAAGGATGCCATCGTGGTCAAGGATGGCCAGCAGGTCACCGAATTTCGTGACGGCATTTTGCCGTGGGCGCTGCAAAACAATGTTGCGATCTGCTTCGATGAATACGACGCCGGCCGGCCCGACGTGATGTTCGTGATTCAGCGCGTGCTGGAGACTTCCGGCCGCCTGACGCTGCTCGACCAGAACCGCGTGATCAAGCCGCATCCGTCGTTCCGCCTGTTTGCGACCGCGAACACGGTCGGCCTCGGCGACACCTCGGGCCTCTATCACGGCACGCAGCAGATCAACCAAGGCCAGATGGACCGCTGGTCGATCGTGACCACGCTGAATTATCTGCCGCACGACAACGAGGTCGAGATCGTGCTGGCCAAGGCCAAGCACTATCGCAACGAGCAGGGCCGCGACATCGTCGGCAAGATGGTGCGCGTCGCCGACCTGACGCGTAACGCCTTCATGAACGGCGATATCTCGACGGTGATGAGCCCGCGTACCGTGATCACCTGGGCGGAGAACTCCGAGATCTTCAGTGATATCGGTTTCGCCTTCCGGCTCACTTTCTTGAACAAGTGCGACGAACTGGAACGTCCGATCGTCGCTGAGTTCTATCAGCGCTGCTTCGGCATCGAGCTGCCGGAATCCTCGGTGAACGTGGCGCTGTCGTAAGTTTACCTCACCCGGATGGGTGAGGGAGAAGAGGCAATGGCGTCCAACATCAAAAGCAAACCGTCGTCGAAGGAATCGCCGACCGAGCCGTTCAAGCGGGCGGTCACCGGTTGCTTGCGCGCGCTGGCGCGTAAGCCCGATCTGGAAGTGTCCTTCGCCGCCGAGCGCCCCGGTCTGATGGGCGGCAAGGCTCGCTTGCCGGAGCCGGCGCGCAAGTTGACCAAGGCGGAAGCCGCGATCGTGCGCGGTAATGCCGACTCCATTGCATTGAAGATTGCCTGCCACGATCCGGCGCTGCACCGGCGTCTGCAGCCGGCCGGCCAGCAGGGCCGCGCGGTGTTCGAGGCGGTGGAGCAGGCGCGGGTCGAGGCCATCGGCGCGCGGCGCATGGATGGCGTTGCCCTCAATCTCACCGCGATGCTGGAAGATAAATTCCACCGCGGCAAGTTCGAAGACATCACCGATCGCGCCGATGCGCCGATCGAGGACGCGCTGGCGCTGATGGTGCGCGAGCGGTTGACGGGTCTGGCGCCGCCGGCGGCGGCCAAGAAGCTGGTCGATCTCTGGCGCCCTCTCATCGAGGACCGCGCCGGGAAAAATCTCGATGCGCTCGAAGACGTGCTCGAGGACCAGCGCCATTTTGGCGACGCCGTGCATGACCTGCTCGACGCGCTCGAAATGGGTGAGGACCGCAGCACCGATTCCGAGGACGAAAACGAAGACGGCGAAGAGGAACAGCGCAAGCAGCAGTCCGGTGAAGACGGCGAGGCCGCCGATTCAGACGACATGCAGCAGACCAGCACGGACGACAGCCAGATTTCGGCCGAGGACATGCCCGATGCCGCCGCCGAAGCCGTCGATGCGCCGTCCGCCGACATGGCCGACGATACGGATATGGGGGATGCGGAGACTCCCGGCGAACCGCAGCGGCCGCGGAATTTCGGCGCCAACGAGCCGCGCGGGCCGGACTACCGCGCCTTCACGCCGAAGTTCGATGAGGCCATTGCCGCTGAGGACCTCTGCGAGCCGGAAGAGCTTGAGCGGCTGCGCAGCTACCTCGACAAGCAACTGTCGCATCTGCAGGGCGTGGTGGCACGCCTCGCCAACCGCCTGCAGCGCCGTTTGATGGCGCAGCAGAGCCGCTCCTGGGACTTCGACCTCGAAGAGGGCCAGCTCGATCCGGCGCGGCTGTCGCGCATCATCACCGATCCGATGCATCCGCTGTCGTTCAAGGCGGAGAAGGACACTCAATTCCGCGACACCGTCGTCACGCTGCTATTGGACAATTCCGGCTCGATGCGCGGCCGTCCGATCACGGTCGCCGCCACCTGCGCCGACATTCTGGCGCGCACGCTCGAGCGCTGCGGCGTCAAGGTCGAGATTTTGGGCTTCACCACGCGGGCCTGGAAGGGCGGGCAGGCGCGCGAGCATTGGCTCACCGCCGGCAAGCCGGCCAATCCTGGCCGCCTCAACGATCTGCGCCACATCATCTACAAGTCTGCCGACGCGCCGTGGCGTCGCGCCCGCAAGAACCTCGGCCTGATGATGCGCGAAGGTCTGCTCAAGGAAAACATCGACGGCGAGGCGCTCGACTGGGCGCACAAGCGCCTGCTCGGCCGCTCCGAACAGCGCAAGATTCTGATGATGATCTCCGACGGCGCGCCGGTCGATGACTCGACGTTGTCGGTCAATCCCGGCAATTATCTCGAACGCCATCTGCGCTGGGTGATCGAGGAGATCGAAACCCGCTCGCCGGTCGAATTGATCGCCATCGGCATTGGCCACGACGTCACGCGCTACTACCGCCGCGCCGTCACCATCGTCGATGCCGAAGAACTCGGCGGCGCCATGACCGAAAAGCTCGCCGAGCTGTTCGAGGAAACCACGACCACTGATCGTCCGGCGCGCCGCCCGCGCCGGCGCGTCGCTTGAAACTGCCGCGCCGCCGCTGGCTGGTAGGCGGCATTCTGTTTACCGCGCTGCTGGCCGTTGCCGGCACCTTTGCGTTTGCCGACCGCTTCCCGCCGGCGCCGACGCGGATCGAGGTTCAATCGCTTCCGATCGCGTCCTTCGACAACCGCGACGCGTCCCGCACGCGTTTCGGCGCGCTGGAATTCCGCGGCGGACTTGTGCTGACGTCCAAGAACGAAGCCTTCGGCGGCATTTCCGCCATTCTTGTCGAGCCCGACGGTGTGCGCTTCCTCGCCGTCACCGACAGGGGCTCCTGGCTGCGCGGGCGCATCGTCTACGAAGCCGGCAAGCCCGCGGGCATCGCCGACGCCGAGATGGCGCCGATTCTCGGCCCCGACGGCAAGCCGCTCGCGACCCGCCGCTGGTACGATGTCGAGTCTCTGACCGAACTCGACGGCATGTTCTACATCGGCATTGAGCGGGTGGAGCAGATCGTCCGTTTTGATATTCGGCGCGAGGGCCTGTTGGCGCGCGGCGAGCCGATCCCAGAGCTGCCCGATTTCAAAACGTTGACGCACAACAAGACGCTGGAATGCCTGACCGCGGGGCCGAAGAATTCGACTCTCGCCGGCAATCTCATCGTCGTCACCGAACGCAGCCTCGATGCCGCCGGCAACCATCGCTCGTTCCTCGTCAAGGGTGATCGCGTCGAACGCTTCACGGTGACGCGGAGCGACGATTTCGAGGTCACCGGCTGCACGATATTGCCGCCGGGCGATCTGCTGCTGGTGGAGCGCCGCTATTCGCCGGCGCGCGGCGCCGCCATGCGCATCCGCAGTGTGCCGCTCGCCGCCATCAAGCCGGGCACATTGGCCGACGGCAAGACGTTGATCGAGGCCGACCTCGGCTATCAGATCGACAACATGGAAGGCATCGCGGTGCATCGCAACGCGGACGGCGAAACCATCATCACGGTCGTGTCGGACGATAATTTTTCCCCGCTCCAGCGCAACCTGCTGCTGCAGTTCGCGGTGGTGGACGACAAATAAAAACGCCGCCTTGCGGCGGCGCTGAATTCTGGAATTTGGATGGCCGTTAGGCCGTCGCGGTCTTCTTCACGACTTGGCGCTTCACGTCGAGCATCTTCGGCGCCAGTTCGGCGTCCTTGGCCTTGAGCAGGAACGAGTCCAGCCCGCCGCGATGGTCCACGGTGCGCAAGGCGTTGGCCGAAATCCGCACCTTGAAGCTGCGTCCGAGCGTGTCGGAAATCAGCGTGACGTTGCGCAGGTTCGGCATGAACCGGCGCTTGGTCTTGGTGTTCGAGTGGCTCACTTTATTCCCGACCAGGGGTTTCTTACCGGTCAGATCGCAACGCCATGCCATGGCAAAATCCTCAAATCGCACCGGCGCGTAACCGCACCGCTAATGGTCAGTCATCTTGGACAGGATGGCCGGACGTATAAAGTGAGGGGGGAGAGGCGTCAAGCTGCGGATTTGCCAAGGAATTGCAAAGGTTTTGCCGAGGATTCCGGGCGGTTTTGAGGGTCGTTAAGCATCCAAAATCCGGTGCCTGGCGGCCGGCTGCGCCGCCCATCACATATTCGACTTAATCCGCTCCGACGAAACATGGACACCAGGATTGGCGCGCCGATGCAGGATTGCGCTACTGGTGATAGCAATGGCCGCCCGTGGACTTGAAACCCGGTCCCGCTGCGCAGAAGGGTGGAATTTCGTGCTGGCACTACGGCAGGTTTTGAGCGGCGCTTGGCTGGCCGGCGGGTTGATTTTGGCCGCAGGGAGCGCCCCGGCCTGCGCCCAGGCTAAGCTCGAGGCCCACTACACGGCGTCGCTGGCGGGGCTGCCGATCGGCGAGGGCAGCTGGACCATCGACATCAGCGAGAGCCAATACACCGCGGTGGCGGCCGGAACCACTACCGGACTGTTGCGCGCCTTCACCGGCGGCCATGGCAGCACCACCGCGCGCGGCACGCTGCAGGCGGGCAAGCTGCTGTCCTCGACCTACGCCGCCACCATCGCCACCAGCAAGAAAACCGACGAGATCCGGCTCACCGTCGCCAACGGCAACGTCAAGGATTTCACGGTCGATCCGCCGCAGGACAAGGACCCCGAGCGGGTGCCGATCACCGACGCGCACCAGCGCGGCGTGCTCGACCCGATGACCTCGACGCTGGTCCGCGTCCCGGGCACCGGCGATCTGCTGAAGCCGGAGGCGTGTCAGCAGGGCGTGTCGGTGTTCGACGGGCGGCTGCGCTACGACCTCAAGATGGCGTTCAAGCGCATGGAAACGGTGAAGGCGGACAAGGGCTATGCCGGCCCGGTCGTGGTCTGCGCCGTGTATTTTTCACCGGTCGCCGGCTACATCCCGTCGCGCACCGCCATTAAATATCTCGCCAAGGAGCGCGACATCGAGGTCTGGCTGGCCCCGATCGCCGGCACCCGGGTCCTGGTGCCGTTCCGTGTGCAGGCGCCGACACCGATCGGCCGCGGGGTGCTGGAAGCGAGCGAATTCGTCTCGATCCCGGCGCCCAGCCGGGCCTCGGCCAACGGCACCAAGACGCAGTAACTCTCCTTGACTCTTTCTGGGGCATCGAGTCCGCCGCCGTTAATGTTTGCGCACGATTAAAGACCGGCAAAATCTGCCTATTCTACCCGATGTGGTGGGACTCAATGAAAGCTTCGCCAGATGTCGCCGTGAACGAACGCATACAGCGCCTGAGTCAGCGATTCGGGCGCGTTTCGTTCCAGACTCGTTCTAAAGCTTAAGCCCAACCTGGTTTCCGTCGCATTGTGATACAGAACGCACCCTGCCCCAGGGGGGATCGCGCATAATCCCGAAAAGTGGGTACCGGTTTTCGGAAAAGATCATGCGCAAACGAGTAAATCTGGACGCGTAATGGCCATTTCCTTTTCCCCCCAGCCGAACCGGAATGCCAAGGCGCGCGGCGCCGGCGTCACCGCGGTGCTCGGGCCGACCAATACCGGTAAGACCTATCTCGCCATCGAGCGCATGCTTGCGCATTCGTCGGGCGTGATCGGGCTGCCGCTGCGGCTGTTGGCGCGCGAGGTCTACAACAAGGTCTGCGACCGCGTCGGCAAGGAGCAGGTCGCGCTTGTCACCGGCGAGGAGAAGATCAAGCCGCCGCACGCGCGCTACTGGGTCTCGACCGTCGAGGCCATGCCGCGCGATCTCGACGTCTCCTTCATGGCGATCGACGAAATCCAGCTCGGCGCCGACTTCGAGCGCGGCCACATCTTCACCGACCGCATGCTCAATTATAGGGCGCGCGACGAAACGATGGTGCTGGGCGCCGCCACCATGCGGCCGATGGTCGAAAAGCTGCTGCCCGGCGCGCACATCATCACCCGGCCGCGGCTGTCGATGCTCACGTATGCCGGCGAGAAAAAACTCACCCGGCTGCCGTCGCGCACGGCCATCGTCGCGTTCTCGGCCGATGAAGTTTACGCCATCGCCGAATTGATCCGCCGCCAGCGCGGCGGTGCTGCCGTCGTCTTGGGCGCGTTGTCGCCGCGCACAAGAAATGCGCAGGTCGCGCTCTATCAGAATGGCGACGTCGATTACCTGGTGGCGACCGATGCCATCGGCATGGGTCTCAATCTCGACGTCAATCACGTCGCCTTTGCCTCGGACCGTAAATTCGACGGCTATCAGTTCCGCAAGCTCAATCCGGCCGAATTGGCGCAGATCGCGGGCCGCGCCGGCCGCGCGACGCGCGACGGTACCTTCGGCACCACCGGCCGCTGCGATCCGTTCGAGCCGGAATTGGTGCAGGCCCTGGAGAGCCACAACTTCGAGCCGGTCAAGATGCTGCAGTGGCGCAACAGCAACCTCGAATTCGGCTCGATCGGCGCACTGCAGGCCTCGCTGGCGATGCTGCCGACCGAGCAGGGCCTGACCCGCGCGCCGATCGCGGAAGACATTCTCGTTTTGGAACATGCCGCGCGCGACGAGGATGTACGCGCGATGGCGCGCAACCCGGCCGCCATCGAGCGGCTCTGGGACGCCTGTCAGGTTCCGGACTATCGCAAGATCGCTCCGGCCACCCATGCTGAAATGGCCGTGACCCTCTATGGATTCTTGATGCGAGAGGGTAACATCCCCACCGATTGGTTTGCCCAGCAACTGGCGCAGGCCGATCGGACCGATGGCGACATCGATACTCTCTCAAACCGGATAGCGCATGTCAGGACCTGGACGTATGTTGCCAACCGTCAGGATTGGCTTGCCGATCCCGAACACTGGCAAGGCGTCGCCCGCGCGGCCGAAGATAAATTGTCCGATGCGCTGCACGAACGTTTGGCCGAGCGTTTCGTTGACCGTCGCACCAGCGTCTTGATGCGGCGGCTACGAGAGAACACGATGTTGGAAACTGAAATCGGTAAATCTGGCGATGTGACGGTCGAGGGCCATGTGATCGGCCGGCTCGATGGATTCATGTTCGCACCCGACGCCGCCGCCGCCGGCTCCGAAGCCAAGGCGCTCAACGCCGCCGCGCAAAAGGCATTGGCCGGCGAGATCGAGGCGCGCGCGACCAAATTGTCGCAGGCTTCGAACGACCAGATCGTGCTGGCCAATGACGGCGCCTTGCGCTGGACCGGCGACGCGGTCGGCAAACTGGTGGCCGGCGACGATGCGTTGCGGCCGCGCGTGCGCATCATCGCCGACGATCATTTGACCGGTCCGGCGAAAGAATTAGTGCAGACCCGGCTCGACCTCTGGCTCAAGACCCATATCGAGAAGCTGCTGGCGCCGTTGTTCTCGCTGACTGCCGCCGACGACATCACCGGCATGGCGCGCGGCGTTGCGTTCCAACTGGTCGAAGCGCTTGGCGTGCTCGAGCGTCAGAAAGTCGCGGAAGAGGTCAAGGGCCTCGACCAGCCGTCACGCGCGACGTTGCGCAAATACGGCGTGCGCTTCGGCGCCTATCACATCTATCTGCCGATCCTGCTCAAGCCGGCGCCGCGCGCGCTGGCGACGCAACTCTGGGCGCTCAAGAATGAAGCGCCGGACGCCAAGGGCGTCACCGAGTTGCTGCATCTGGCTGCGAGCGGCCGCACTTCGATTCCGCTCGACAAAGACACGCCGAAACCGCTGTACCGCACCGCGGGTTATCGCATCGCCGGCGAACGCGCGGTGCGCGTCGATATCCTGGAGCGGTTGGCCGATCTGATCCGTCCGGCTTTGTCGTGGCGTGAAGGCGTGCAGACACCGAAGCCCGACGGCGCGTTCGACGGCCGCGGCTTCACCGTCACTGGCGCGATGACGTCGCTGACCGGCGCCTCGGGCGAAGACTTTGCCTCGATCCTGCGCTCGCTCGGTTATCGGCTGGACCGCCGGCCGAAACCGCCGGAAGTTAAAAAAGAAGAAGCCAAGCCGGCTGAGGCCGCGCCCGCAACGGACGCCGCTGTGCCAAGCGCCGAGGCTGCGCCGGCGGAAGTTGCCGCAGAGCCGGCTACCGCCGAAGCGCCTGCCGAACCTGTAGTAGCCGAAGCCGCTTCGTCATTGTCGCTGTTACCGGCGGCCGAATTGATCGCGCCCGTGGCTGAACCCGAAGCGCCGGCTGAACCGATCGCGCAGGCCGCCGAGGCGATGCCGCCAATGGCCGCCGATGGCGTGGTCGCGCCCGAAGCGGCTGCGGCTACCGCTACCGCCGAAACGGCTGAGAAGAAATCCGACGAGCCGGAGATGATCGACGTCTGGCGTCCGGGTGGACGTTCCGAGAAGCGTCCGCCGCGCGCCCGCCGTCCGCAACGCGCGCAGCAGGCGCCGGCGCAAGCCGTAGCGCCCGCGGGCGAGGGCGCAGTCGCTGCTTCGACCGATGCCGCAACACCGGGCGCCAACGCGGAAACGCCGCGCGGTGATCGCAAGGACGGACCGAACCGCCAGCAGCGCCAGGACAGACACGAGCGACAGCAGCGCATGGAGCGGCAGGCCAAAAGCTTCGACAACAAGAGCACCGGCCCGCGTCCCGGCCAGCCCAGCGGCCGTCCTGGCGGCGGCGGTCCGCCGCGCGGCGATCGTCCGCGCCGCGACAAGGGCTC
>JANMSZ010000383.1:0-6830 GCA_031389925.1 Hyphomicrobiales bacterium
CCGAGCTTTTCGAGCAGCGTCTGGAACGGCAGATATTCACCGAACGGCACCAGATGCACTTTGTCGTAGATGCCATGGATCGAACCGTCGGGGTCGATCACATAGACCGAGTTATAGGCGCGCGGATTTTCCGCGGTGGCATTCGGCGCTGCGCGTACGGCGCCGGTGATCAGCTCGGTGCCCGGTTTCAACAAGCCTGCAATCTGCGCCAGTGCGTCCGGCTCGCGCGTCAGGAAAAACGGAAAGGCCGATTCTGGCCAGATCAGATGCGTGACGTCGCGCAGGCCGTTCGAATCCGGACCCGTAGCGCGCGCCGACAGGCGCAGATAGCGCGCCATCACCTCATCCTTGGCGGAATAGTTGAATTTGACGTCCTGCTGCAGATTGGGCTGCATGACGCGCAGCATCACGCCGTTGGCGAACGTGGTCGGGTTCAGCGACAGCCGCACAGCGCCGTAGGCGGAGAAGGCCGCCAGGATGCCAAGGCCGATCAGCAGCGGGCGATAGGGCCGCGGCGTATCAATGGCGTCGTCGGCCAACAGCGCCGGCGTGGCGCAGATCGCCACGCACAAAAACGTCAGCGTCCAGATGCCGACCAGCGACACGCTTTGCGCCAGCACCAGCGGCTGGGTGAGCGCGTAGCCGAATGTGTTCCAGGGAAAACCGCTGAGCAGGTGACCGCGCAGCCATTCCGCCATCGTCAGCATGGCGGCCAGCGCCAGCAGGCGTTCGGGGCCGCGCACCCAGATCAGCCGTGCCGCGGCCAGGCCCAGCGCGGTGTACAGCGCGAGATAGGCCGGCAGTCCCGACACCGCGACGGGCAGCAGCCAGCCGAAGATCTTGGCATCGACCAGAAAGGCGTAGCCGATCCAGTAAAGCCCGGCGACGAAGAAGCCAAAACCGAAACACCAGCCGGCAATCGCCGCTGTCATGGCACCGCTCCAGCGGCCGGCGGCGGAGCCGTCGACCAGCCAGACCAGTATTGGAAACGTCACGAACAAAATCGGCCATGCGTTGAACGGCGCCAGCGCCAAGGCCGACGCGGCGCCGGCGGCGAGCGCAATGGCGGCACGCCGCCAGCCGGAGGCGAGCATGATCGAATGGCTGATGCGGGTCAGCGTCACGACCGGCGCTTGGTGGCGGCCGGCCGCGGCGCCGGTCCGGCGGATTCGGCTGGCACCGGCGTCTCGTCAAGCGGCAGCGTGGGCGGCGTGGTGCCGGCGAGCACCGCATCCGGCTCGTCGCGCTTGCGCGGTTCGCGCGTGCGCTCGCGCCGTTCCTTCAGGCGCGTGATGCGCACGCGTTTGACGCGGCGAGGGTCGGCATCGAGCACCTCGAATTCGAACAGTTTCGGTCCGGGAATGATCTGGCCGCGCAAGGGCAGCCGTCCGGCGAGCGTCACCAGATAGCCGCCGAGCGTATCGACCTCCTCGGCGGCGTCGCCGAGATCGAAGTCGTGACCGATGATGCTGACCACGTCCTCGAGCTTGGCGCGCGCGTCGGCGATGTAGGAGCCGTCCGGCTGGCGCACCACGTCGGCGTCGACATCCTCGTCGTGCTCGTCGGCGATCTCGCCGACGATCTGCTCGACGATATCCTCGATCGAGACGATGCCGTCGGTGCCGCCATATTCGTCGACCACCAGAGCGAGATGAATTTGTTTGGCCTGCATGCGTTCCAGCAATTCGATGACCCGCGCCGACGGCGGCACGAACAAAATCTCGCGCACGATCTTGGCCGCCGACAGCGGCATCGCCAGATCGATGGCCTTGAGATCGAGGCCGGCGGGCAGCGGCTTCTTGCGCTTCTTGTTCTTTTCCGCGTCGACCGCGGCATGCGCGGTCATGAAGGCGATCAGGTCGCGGATGTGCACCATGCCGATCGGGTCGTCGAGCGTGTCGTTGTAGACGACGAGCCGCGAATGGCCGGCGCTCTCGAACACGCGCACGAGATCGCCGATCTGGATGTCCTGCTGCACGGCGACGATGTCGGCGCGCGGCACCATGACGTCGCCGACGCGGCGCTCCCGCAGCCCGAGGATATTCTTGAGCATCCGGCTTTCTTCCGGCGAGAAGCCGGATTCGCCGGGCGTCATGTCGTCGAGCACGTCCTTGAGATCGGCGCGGATCTGGCCCGGCTTCCAGCCGAACAGCGAGCGGAAGGTGCGCACGAACCAGTTGCCGTTGCCTTCAGCCGGCTGTTGCACCACGGGCAGATTGCGCGGCTCGAATGTCGCGTCAGTGGAGGTAGATTGGTCGCTGTCGGGCATGGCGTCAGTGTTCGCCGCGGGCAAGATCGCGCTCAAGATCGCGTCCAAGATAAGGGTCGGGCAGTTCCAGGGCGATCATGATCTTGCTTTCAAGCGCTTCCATAGCGTCGGCTTCGGAATCGGTCTGGTGATCGTAGCCGATGAGGTGCAGAAAACCATGCACGGTGAGGTGAGCCAGGTGATGCAGGAAAACCCTGTCTTCCTCGTGACATTCCCGCGCCAGCGTCTCGTAGGCGATGACGATATCCCCGAACATCTTTTCGCCGCCGGCGGTCGCGGGCGCTGGAAACGACAGCACGTTGGTCGGCTTGTCGATTTTGCGCCAGTCGCGGTTCAGCGCGCGGATGGCCTCGTCGTCGGTCAGCACGATGCTCACTTCGCCGCCTTCCGTTGCCAGCGCGGCGGCGACGGCCGCGATCGCGGTGCGCACGGTCTGCTCCGCCAGCGGCTGGGCGTCCCACAGCGGCGAAGCGATCTGGATGTCGACCGACGGCGCGGCCTCGCGCCGTTTCAGGGCCGGCGTCATTTTCTCTCCTCGCCCTTTTTGTCTTCTCTTTTGGGCGTGCCCCGTTCATAGGCCTCGACGATGCGTCCGACCAGTTCGTGACGAATGACGTCTTGCGCGCTGAAGGCGACGTGGCCGATGCCCTCGATGCCGTCGAGCAGCCGCACCGCTTCGGCCAGGCCCGACGGCTGACCGTTCGGCAAATCGACCTGGCTCGGATCGCCTGTGACGATCATGCGGCTGTTCTCGCCGAGCCGCGTCAAAAACATCTTCATCTGCATCGAGGTGGTGTTCTGCGCTTCGTCGAGAATGACGCAGGCGTTCGACAACGTGCGGCCGCGCATGAAGGCGAGCGGCGCGATTTCAATGTCGCCGCTTTCCAGCGCGCGCTCGACGATGCGGATGTCCATCAGGTCATGCAGCGCGTCGTAGATCGGCAGCAAGTATGGATCGACCTTCTCGCGCATGTCGCCGGGCAAAAAGCCGAGCCGTTCGCCGGCTTCCACCGCGGGACGCGACAGGATGATGCGGTCGACTTCCTTGCGCTCGAACATCTGGACGGCTTGCGCCACCGCGAGCCAGGTCTTGCCGGTACCGGCGGGCCCGGTGCCGAACACCAGCGAATAGCGCTTGAGCGCGCGGATATAAGCATCCTGCGCCGCGGTGCGCGCGCGCACTGGACGCTTGCGCAGATTGATTTCCTCGAAGGCGCCGCGGCCGCTGGCCGGATCGAAATCGAACAGCGAGCCCTGCGCGATGGCCTGGCGGATCGCGCCCTCGACATCGCCGGACGACAATTCGCCGCCGCGCTTGATCTGTTCGTAGAGACCTTCGAGCACGCGGCGCGCCTGTTCGCAGGCGCCGCGCGAGCCGTTGATGGTGACGTGATTGCCGCGCTGCTCGGCGACGACGCCAAGACGGCGTTCGATCAGCGCGAGATTTTGGCCGTATTGGCCGAACAGCACCGAGGCGAGTTTGTTGTCCTCGAACGCGAGCACGATCTGCGTGGTCGCCGTCTCCTCGGAGGCGGCGGCGGGCGGGATCACGGGATCCGATGTTCGCAAGGTGGTGCTCAAGCTCCTGCTGCAGCTAACGATGGCGCGTAAGCGGTCTGCTCGGCGCCGTCGCCGAACAGCGTGTTGGTCCCGGTTCCGGTGATCTTCACAGACAGCACGGTTCCGATCAGTTCAGGTCCCGCCATCACCTGCACTGTTTGCAAATATGGGGTTTTGCCGACCAGTTGCCCAGGGAGGCGGCCCCGCTTTTCCAGCAGCACTTCGGCCCTTTTCCCGATGAAACTGACGTTGAACGCCCGCCATTGGCGGGTAATCAGGGCCTGGAGCCGCTGCAGCCGCTCGTGCGTCTCCGCCGCCGGAACCGGACTGTCCATGTCGGCGGCCGGCGTGCCGGGCCGCGGCGAATAGGCGAATGAGTAGGCGCCGGCATAGCCGATCTCTTCCACCAGCGAGAGCGTATCGCGGAAATCGGCTTCGGTTTCGCCGGGAAAGCCGACGATGAAATCCGAGGTGAACGCGATATCCGGACGCGCCGCGCGCAGCTTGGCGATGGCGTCGAGGTAATCGCGGCGCGTGTGGCGGCGGTTCATTGTCGTGAGGATGCGGTCGGAACCGGATTGCACCGGCAAGTGGACCGAAGGCATCAGCGCCGGCAGATCGCGATGCGCCTCGATCAGATCGTCCTTCATGTCGAGCGGATGGCTGGTGGTGTAACGCAGCCGCAGGATGCCGGGCACGTCGCTGAGACGGCGCAGCAAGTCGCCGAGCGTGGCGGGGCGGCCGTCTTCGCCGTCGCCGTGATAGGCATTCACGTTCTGCCCGATCAGCGTCACCTCGCGCACGCCCGCCTGCGTCAGGCGCTCGACGTCGGCGACGATCTTCATGACCGGACGCGAAATCTCGGCGCCGCGCGTATAGGGCACGACGCAGAAGGTGCAGAACTTGTCGCAGCCTTCCTGCACGGTGACGAAGGCGGTCACGCCGCGCTTGGCGATCGCCGCGCGCGACGGCGGCGTCAGCGCGTCGAATTTATCCTCGACCGGGAATTCCGTGTCGACAATGCGCTCACCCGCAATGTTATTTTTTTGCAGGCGCGCGATCATGCCGGGCAGGCGGTGATAATTCTGCGAGCCGACGACGAGATCGACGGCGCTGGCGCGCCGGGTGATTTCCCCGCCCTCGGCCTGCGCGACGCAACCGGCGACCGCGATCAACATGTCGCGGCCTTGCGCGGCGGCGGCGGCCTTGAACTCGCGGACGCGGCCGATCTCGGAATAGACCTTGTCGACCGCCTTCTCGCGGATATTGCAGGTGTTGAGGATGACCAGGTCGGCGTCGTCCATCTGCGCGGTTTCTGTGTAACCGGCCGGCGCCAACGCGTCCGCCATACGATACGAATCGTAGACGTTCATCTGGCAGCCGAACGACTTGATGTGGACTTTGCGGGGTTGGGTCATGCCATCTCGATGCGAACAGCGCTCATTTTAGCTGGCCCGGCCGCCCTTGTCCCTGCTTGCCAAGCAATTGATTTTGTTAGACTTTAGAAGTGCGCCGCGGCCGGCGTGCGGCCGGTCAAAGTCGCCGCCGTGATCTTGCGCACCGCGCCTTCCAGCGTCTTGGCCATGACCTTGCGGTCGGAACTGGCGTCGGCGGCGATCGGTTCGCCGTAGCTCACCACCGCGTCGACGGCGCCGCGCGCGATGAACGCGGAAATGTGCGGCATGAAGTCGAGGTCGCCGTACCACGCCACGACCGGACGATGCTGGCGGCCCATCGGAATGCCATTCAAACCTGTGTAGCAGATCGACATCGGCTGAATCAGAATGCCGTGTTCCGAACGCGCGGCGGCTTCCCGCACCGCGCCGATCAGCGCCGAGCGGAACGGCAGCACGCGGTTGCCGTCGCTCGATGTGCCTTCGGCGAACAGCACGACCGACGTGCCGTTGGCCAAGCGGTCGACGATGTCGGCGATGGCGTCGCCGGTCTGCTGCCGGCGCGAGCGGTCGACGAAAATCGTGCGCTGCGATTTCGCCGCGGTGCCGACCATCGGCCAATTGCCGATCTCGCTCTTCGACACATAGGCGATCGGCGCGATCGATCCGATCACCAGGATATCGGCCCATGATACATGGTTGGAAACGAACAAGACCGCGCGGTCGCGTACCGGATTGCCGACCACGCGCACCCGGATGCGCAATGCGGTGCACAAAGCGCTGTAATAGCGCACGCCGATCACGCCCCAGCCCGGCGCATTGAGCTTGCGCAGCACCCACTGAAAGAAAATCAACAAAGGCGTGATGGTGAAGAACAACGCCGCGACAAGAGGGCCCCGCATCAGCTTTTTTTCTTCTCGTCGGTAAGCGGCACGGCGTAGAGCTCGAGCCGGTGGTCGACCAGTTTATAGCCGAGCTTGCGCGCGACTTCCGCCTGCAGCCGTTCGATCTCTTCCGATTGGAATTCGATCACTTCGCCGCTGCGCAGATTGATCAGATGGTCGTGGTGGGCTTCCGGCGCGGTTTCGTAGCGCGCGCGGCCTTCGCGGAAATCGTGGCGCTCGATGATGCCGGAATCCTCGAACAGCCGCACCGTGCGGTAGACCGTCGAAATCGAAATCCGGTCGTCGACTTTGGCGCAGCGCCGATAGAGTTCTTCCACATCAGGATGATCGTCGGACGACGCCAGCACGCGCGCGATCACGCGCCGCTGCTCGGTCATGCGCATGCCCTTGGCGGCGCATAAAGCCTCGATATTGCGTCTTTCAGGGCTGTTTTTGTCCGGCGCGGCCACGATAAGCACGGTCTCCGTTTCGGCTCTCATATCACATATTGGAACAGGCAATCATGCTTGAAGACGCATGATCTTATCCGAAAACCGGTTCCCACTTTTCGGGATCATGCGTTAGGTGGTTTAGCCAAGGTCGCGGCGCAGCACCAGCGCGGCGGCGGGCTTGGCCCCGGGCGAGGTGTAGTAATTGGGCCGCCGCGATATCTCGTGGAAACCGGCGCGGTCATAAAGCCGGATCGCCGGTTTGTTGTTTTCG
>JANMSZ010000491.1:0-4502 GCA_031389925.1 Hyphomicrobiales bacterium
CTACACGATCGTCGACATGGCGCTGTGGGGCTGGGCGCGCAATGTGCCGATGGTGCTGGGCGAAAACGCTTGGACGAAGTTTCCGAACGTGAAGCGGCTGATCGACGAGATCAACGCCCGTCCGGCCACGGCCCGCGCCAACGCGCTCAAGGACAAGCACAAGTTCAAGACCGAGTTCGACGACGAAGCCAAAAAGAACATGTTCCGGCATCTGACCGAGAAGGTGGCTTAGCATTCTTTCTTTTCCCTCCCCCTGAAAGGGGGAGGGTCAGGGTGGGGGTCCTCGTCGCTGGACTCGCGGAGGATGCATCACAACGCTCGATTTCGGCAAAGCCGCGAGTGGTTTGCGGTTGGACTGTGGCTTGCACCACGCCCGTTACCTCAATCGTCCAATGCCGGCGCCACGCGCTTGGCGATGTCTACTAGCGCCGACGTGATCGGCATCATCGGCTCGCGCTTGGGTACCACCAGGCCGATGGTCTGCACCGCTTCCGGTTCGGTGATCGGGATGGCGCGGATGGTGTCGGTCAGCCCCAGCGTCTCGGCAAGCTTGGCCGGCATCACGCTGGCCCAGCGTCCGGTGCGCACATGGGAAAACAGCAGGATCATCGAATCCGATTCCAGCGTCGGCCGCGACTCGCCGCCCGCGCTCTTCAGCAGCCGGTCGATGATGCGCCGGTTCTGCATGTCCGGCGTCAGCAGACAAAGCGGCACCTGCGCCGCTTCCGCCCAGGTCACGGTTTCGCGGTTGCCCAGCGGCGCGTCGGCGGACGTGAGCAGGCGATAACGCTCGTGATACAGCGGCACCGTGCTGACACGGCCGAGCGGCTCGTTTTCGACGTAGGTAATGCCGGCGTCGACCTCGAGGTTCTCGAGCAGATCGAGGATCTCGATCGAGTTGCGCGAATAGATCGTGAATTGAACATTGGGATGCTTCTCACGATACGGCGTGGTCAGCGCGGCTACCATCGCCAGCGCGGTCGGGATCGCGGCAATGCGCAGGCGCCCGGTCAGGCCGTGGCGCAGCGAGTTGATCTCTTCGCGCATCGAGCGCGTGTCGCCGACGATGCGGCGCGCCCATTCCAGCACGCGCTGGCCTTCCGGCGTAAAGCCCTGGAACCGCGACGAACGGTTCACCAGCAAAACGCCCATCTGCTCTTCAAGCTGTTTGATGCCGGCCGACAGCGTCGGCTGGGTCACGCCGCAGGCCTCCGCGGCGCGGCCGAAGTTCTTCTCGCGCGCCAGCGCCAGAATGAAGCCGAGCTTGTCGATCAAGCCGTTTCCCTTTTAAATTCAGATGCTTAGCCAGTATTGGCAGGTTAGCACTCGCTCAAATAATAAGCAACAATGACCATGTCAACGATAGATAATCTCTATCAACTCATGGCAGGCGCGGGCTTGTCGGCGGATTGGAATGGTTTCAAATCATCGTCTGGGAGCAAACGATGAACGTACACACGCCGCCGCGCACGAACGGCAAGGGCGGAGGCCGCGGCGATGGCCGGCGCAAGCCGAACCGTACGCCGAAGGGCCGCCAGATCGATCCGTCGGCCTTGGCTGACGTTCAATCGTTGTTGACCGACAAGCCGCGCCGCCGCGATCTGCTGATCGAGCATCTGCATCTGCTGCAGGATCACTACGGCCATCTCTCCGCCGCGCATCTGACCGCGCTCGCCTTCGAGATGAAGATGGCGATGGCCGAAGTCTACGAGGTCGCGACCTTCTACGCGCATTTCGACGTGGTGAAGGACGGCGCGCCGCCACCTGCCGTCACCGTGCGCGTCTGCGATTCGTTGTCCTGCGCCATGGCCGGCGCCGAGAAGCTGTTGGCCGGCTTGCCCGGAAAATTGGGCAAGGACGTGCGCGTGGTGCGCGCGCCGTGCATGGGCGCCTGCAATCATGCGCCGGTTGTCGCCGTCGGCCATTTGCAAACCTTCGGCGCGACGCCCGATAAAGTCGCGGCTGATGTGAAGGCTCACAAGCATCCGCACGCTTGGCACGCCGAGACCGGTTTCGACGCCTATCAAAAGTCCGGCGGCTATTCGCTGGTGAAAGAGTGTCTGTCGGGCAAGCGCACACGCGATGAGCTGATCAAGATCGTCAGCGACGCCGGCCTGCGCGGCCTCGGCGGCGCAGGCTTCCCGACCGGGCGAAAATGGTCGCTGGTGCGCGCCGAACCCGGCCCGCGCATGTTCGCGGTCAACGCCGACGAAGGCGAGCCCGGCACGTTCAAGGACCGCTATTATCTTGAGCGCGATCCGCACCGTTTCCTCGAAGGCATGCTGCTCGCTGCCTGGGTGGTCGAAGCCACCGACACCTACATCTATATACGCGACGAATATCCCGAACTGCGGCTGATGCTGCTCGACGAGATCGCCACCATCGAAGCCGCAGGTCTCACGCCGCATACCAAGCTGCACCTGCGCCGCGGCGCCGGCGCTTACATCTGCGGCGAAGAGTCGGCGATGATCGAGTCGATCGAAGGCAAGCGCGGCCTGCCGCGCCACCGCCCGCCTTATCTAGCGCAAGTCGGCCTGTTCGGCCGCCCGACGCTGGAGCAGAACGTCGAGACATTGTTCTGGCTGCGCGACATCGTCGAGAAGGGCGCGGCGTGGATGACGTCGCAGGGCCGCCGCGAGCGCAAGGGCTTCCGCAGTTTCTCCGTGTCAGGCCGCGTCAAGAAGCCGGGTGTCGTGCTCGCGCCGGCCGGCGTCACCGTGCGCGAACTGATCGAGGAGTTCTGCGGCGGCATGGTCGACGGCGAAACCTTCAAGGCTTACCTGCCGGGCGGCGCCTCCGGCGGCATCCTGCCGGCGTCGATGGGCGACGAGCCGCTCGACTTCGGAACTCTTGAAAAATATGGTTGTTTCGTCGGTTCACACGCTGTTGTGATCCTGTCCGAGAAGGACGATATGAAGGCCGTGGCGTTGAACTTGATCAAGTTCTTCGAGGACGAGAGTTGCGGCCAGTGCACGCCGTGCCGCGTCGGCACCGAGAAGGCCGTCAAGCTGATGGCGCAGGGTCCCTGGGACGTCGCGCTTCTGACGGAACTCTCGACCTTGATGCGCGACGCTTCGATCTGCGGTCTCGGCCAGGCGGCGCCGAACCCGCTGCTCTGCGTGCTGAAATATTTCCCGGACGAACTCAGCAAACCGCTGGGGAAATGGTGAACCATGGCTGACAGCAACGCACAAAAGCCCAACACTTTCTTCATCGACGATCGCGAGATTGACATACGCGAGGGCGAGTCGATCTTCCGCGCCGCGCGCCGCCTCGACATCAAGCTGCCGCACCTGTGCTACTCGCCGAAGCCCGGCTACCGCGCCGACGGCAATTGCCGCGTCTGCATGGTCGAGATCGAGGGCGAGCGCGTACTCGCCGCCAGCTGCATCCGCCAGCCCGCGCCGGGCATGAAGGTCAAGACCTCCACCGACCGTGCCAAGACCGCGCGCAAGATGGTCGCCGAATTGCTGCTCACCGATCAGCCCGCCATCGAAGTGGCGCACGATACCGACTCCGAATTCTGGAAAACCGCCAAGCGCCAGAAGGTCGATGCCGGACGTTTTCCCAAGCGCGAGCGTGAAGCCGTGCCCGCGCCCGACCGCAGCCATCCGGCGATGGCGGTCAATCTCGACGCCTGCATCCAGTGCAATCTCTGCGTCCGTGCCTGCCGTGAAGTGCAGGTCAACGACGTCATCGGCATGGCCGGCCGCGGTCATCTCGAGAAGATCGTGTTCGATTTCGACGACCCGATGGGCAACTCGACCTGCGTCGCCTGCGGCGAATGCGTGCAGGCCTGTCCGACTGGCGCGCTGATGCCGTCGACCATGGTTGACGAGAACAATGTCTATCTCGGCAAGCCCGATCGCACCGTCGACTCAGTCGGCCCCTATTGCGGCGTCGGCTGCCAGCTCACCTACCAGAACAAGAACGACAAGATCGTTGCCGTCACCGGCAAGAACGGCCCGGCCAACGCCAACCGGCTCTGCGTCAAGGGCCGCTTCGGCTTCGATTACGTCGCCAATCCGCAACGCCTGATGAAGCCGATGATCCGCAAGGACGGCGTGGCGAAGGTGGCGAACGAGCAGATCGACCCTTCCAATCCGTGGACGCATTTCCGCGAAGCCACCTGGGAGGAGGCGCTGGATCGCCGCCGGCGGCTTGAAAAAAATCCGCGACCGCGACGGCCCCGATGCGCTCGCCGGTTTCGGCTCGGCCAAGGGCTCCAACGAAGAGGCCTATCTGTTCCAGAAGCTGGTGCGCACCGGCTTCGGCACCAACAACGTCGATCACTGCACGCGCCTCTGCCACGCCTCGTCGGTGTCGGCGCTCTTGGAAGGCGTCGGCTCGGCCGCCGTCACCGCGACCTTCAACGAGGTCAAGAACTCGGAGTTGATCATCGTCATCGGCGCCAACCCGACCGAAAATCACCCGGTCGCCGCCACCTTCTTCAAGCAGGCCGCCAAGCGCGGCGCCAAGCTGGTCATCATGGACCCGCGCGG
>JANMSZ010000498.1:0-3681 GCA_031389925.1 Hyphomicrobiales bacterium
CGCGCTGGTCGGCAATTTCGGATCGCGGCGGCGCTTCAACTATTCCGTGATGAGCGACGCGGTGAACCTCGCCTCGCGGCTGGAGGGCGCCAATAAATTCTACGGCACCACCGTGATCGCGTCCGAGACCACGGTCGCCCTGACCGGTAAAACATTCGCCTGGCGCGAGCTCGACACCATCCGCGTCAAGGGGCGCACCAATCAGCTGAAGATCTACCAACTGCTGGCGCTGGCGGCGGAGTTGACGCCGGCGCAAGCCGCGGTCACGGCGGACTACGCCAAAGGCCTCGCGCACTGGCGCGCCGGCGAATTTGCGCTCGCCGAAAAGTGCTTCGAGCAGGCCGCCGAAACCGACCGGCCATCCCGGATGTTTCTCGAGCGGGCGAAGATCCATGCACAGCAAGCGCCGTCAGGCGAATGGGATCCGGTCCGGACCCTGCAGGAAAAGTGAGCGGGCTTTCGCAAGCGGGGCAGGACCAAGCCGCCTGAGCGACGCGCCCCTTCACATCAAAATCCGACGCCGATCATCGCACTGCCGCCGCCGCTGCGGCCGCCACTGACGATGCTCGGCCGGGCCACGGCCTGCTGGCGCGCGCGCGGGGCGTCCTGCGCCGCCTTTGCACGCTGTTCACGATCCGATTGGCGGCCGCCCTGCTTCCGGCGCGACCGCGCGTCGTCTTCGTCATCCCTGGTGCGCGCGGCGACGGCGGGCGGCGCCTTCGGCTTCTCGTCGGCGATGCAGGTCTCGCCCTTCAGGGTCTCGCCGGACCGGCACTCGATCGGGCAGACGCGGGTGGCATGCTTGGCCAGTTCTGCAACCAGGCCCTCGGTGACGCTGGCATTCTCGGTCGGCTGGCCCTCGATCGAGAGGTAGCGGCCGAGCGCGGTCCTGGTCGTGGGATTGAGCGTACCGTCGATCTTGCCGGTCAGGCAGCCGAGGCGGATGAGCTGGGTTTGCGCCGCCCGGAGCAACTCGGGCGAATTGGGCAGCGCCGCGGCGCGCTTGGCTGCCTCGGCGTTGAACTTGTCGAGGCTGGCGACAACCAGCGATCCGAGCCGGTCGCAACTGACGGTCCTGGAGAAAGACTTGAGATCCTCGAGGCCCGAGCGCTCGGTGCTCTTGGCGATGATTTCCTCGAGTTTGGTTTGTTCGCTCTTGCAGGTGGCTTCGCGGGCAGCCGCCAACTCAGCCTTCTTGCGCGCAGCCTCCGCCTCTCTGGCCTGCCTTTCGCTCGCCACCCGCAAGGCTGCGACTTCCGCGGCTGCCTTGTCTCGTTCGGCCTGATCGGCCTTTTGTTTGGCCTCCGCCGCCTTGCGCTCGGCTTCCGCGGCCTTGGCTTTCTGTTCGGCTTCCGCGGCTTTGGCGCGGCGTTCCTCTTCCTCGCGTTTTTTCGCCGCCGCCAGTTCTGCCGCGGCAGCTTTCGCCTTCTCGGCCGCCTCGGCTTCTCGCGCGCGGCGTTCGTCCTCTTCGCGCTTTTTTACAGCCGCCAGTTCGGCCCTGCGTTGCTCAGCCTGCCGAAGCGCTTCCTCCGCGGCCTTGCGCGCGGCCTCGCGCGCCGCACGCGCCTGGTCCTCGCGCTCCTGGGCGGCCTTCTTGACCAGATCCATCCGCTGCTGGGCGGTGATGGATAGCGGTGAATCCGGATAGCGCTTGATGAATCGCTGTAGCGCCGCCGGATCGGTTGAGTCCTTTAGCCTGTCCCACTCCAGCGCTTCCTTCGAGGAGGATTCGCGGCCAGAAGGCACAGCCTGCGACGGGAGAGCGGCAACAATCATATTGGCGGGCGGCGCCTGACTCTCCAGCTGCGCGCGCGCCAGATCGGCGTAGAAGCCGGTCGGGTGGGTCCCCAGAAACACCTCCCAGGCGCGGCGCGATCCGATTTTCTGAACCAGTTCATAGTCGGCCTTGACGTCGCTTGCCGGGGCGTCCTGCGCGACCGCGGGTGCCGGCACCAGGGAGATATTACCGCCGCCGAGCGAACCATAAACGAACGGCTCCTGCTGGTTGCCGGTGGTCTTCAATACCTCGTCCCTGACGCGGCCGAAGGCGAGCCGGACGTCGAGACCGGGAACGGTGAGGTTTTTCAGCACCGCCGCGGTGAAGGGGCTGTGCAGGCCGTCACCGTCGGCTGCGGTGGAGCCGGCCTTCGCGGCGTAAGCGATCAGGGTGTCGGTGCTGGTCGGTTCCACCCTGCCGAGACCCGATGTGACCGCCCGATTGGCGACCTTGCGTTCCCTGCGCATGGTGGGAACGAAAGGATTATCGCGGCAGGCGTCTAGAATGACGAGACGCAGCCGCTTGGCGCCATCCGCCGACGACACCAGCCGCTCCAGCAGAATCGCTTCGTCGTCCGCATCGCGATCGCTGGCGAGCCTTGCGTCGATCGGGATGAGGTAATTGGTTCCGGCAAGCTCGAGGCCGTGACCGGCGTAGTAGACGACGGCGATGTCGGCTTGATCGGCTGATGTTTCGAACTTTCGGATCGCGCGCTTGAATTCGAGATTGCCGACGTTGATCTGGACCTCGACGGAATCGAAGCCCGCGTCCCTGAACATCCTGGCCACGGCGTTCGCATCCCGCGAGGGATTGGCCAGCTGCGGAACGGTCTGGTAGCTCGAATTGCCGACGATCAACGCAACGCGCTTCTCCGCCCATGCGGTCTCGGAAGCCATCGCAAGAATGGCCCCTCCGATCAGTGCCGCCAATGAGACGAGGCGCTTCATCATTTTTCTGTCGAGACCGGCATGGTGGGCGGTTGGCCCGAAATCCATTGACCCACCGAAGCAATATCTTCTCCGTCCTCCCCGATCAACGGGCTGCCATTGACGCGGACGGATACCTCCATCTGCCAAATCTGGTACCGGGCGCGGTGTGACTTGAGTCACTTCCAAAGCTTCCGGAGACCGGCGGACCAACATTCAGCCAAGGGCCTATTCATATGACGGGTAGTTTGCAGGTAGCGGGGTCCGCTCCTGTGGCGCCAATGTTACATGGCGCGAAATTCACAGCGCGAAACCGCGCAGTCGCATTCATCACGCTTTCGGGTCGCAAAATGCTGCCTTAGGGTTTTGGATAGCGGCCGCGTATTTTGCGTTGATTCCAATTTTTTTCCGGGACTGGGGATTCGAATGACCGCTTTTCGCATGGCAAACTTGCGCGTGCTTGCCGGCAACAGGACCAGGATTTTTGCCGGGGTCACATTTGCCGTGCTGCTGTCGGTGCCTACCGCCGCGATGGCGCAGAACTGCAACGTGACCAATATCGCAGGACCGGCCGGTGTCGGCGTGCCGCCCGGAACGACGGGACCCGGAGCCGGCATCCTCGGTCAGTTCGCCAGCTCCTTGTCCGCGCAGATTTCGGCGGCGACCAGCAACGCCAACACGGTTTTCCAGGCCGGCCAGGGCAGCGCCTTCGTGTCCGCGCCCGGCAATCCACCGCCAAATTCTCCGGGTGGCGGGATCTGGGGACGCGCCACCGGCGGTCAGGCCACGGTGTCGAGCACGTCGACCTCTCAAACCCTCAACCAATCGCCTCCGGCCACGCTCAACCAAACCACGACGGTCAACTGCAACAACCAGATTCGTGAAAACTATGCCGGCTTCCAGATCGGCGCCGATACCGCGCGGCTCAACTGGAACGGCTGGAACCTGCACCTCGGCACCACCGCCGGCTATCTCGAG
>JANMSZ010000515.1:0-5706 GCA_031389925.1 Hyphomicrobiales bacterium
GCTTCGGAGCGATCGCTCGTCCATTTCACCGGACGCTTCACTTTGCGCGCGGCCCACAGACAGACGACCTCTTCCGGGTAGATGAAAATCTTCGAACCGAAACCGCCGCCGACGTCCGGCGCGATCACGCGCAATTTGTGCTCCGAGATCATCCCGACGAAGGCCGAGATGACGAGCCGCGCGACATGCGGATTTTGCGAGGTATTCCACAGCGTCAGATGATCGTTGCCTTCGTCGTATTCCGCCAGCGCCGCACGCGGCTCCATGGCGTTCGGCACGAGGCGATTGTTGATGATGTCGAGCTTGGTGACATGCTTGGCGGCGGCAAAAGCAGCAGCCGTCGCCTTGGCGTCGCCGAGATGCCATTGGTAAATCGTGTTGTTGGGAATGTCGGCATGAATTTGCGGCGCGCCTGGCGCCTGCGCCTTGGCCGGATCGATTACCGCTTGCAGCACTTCGTAATCGACTTTGACTTTTTCGGCCGCGTCCTTGCCCTGCGCGATGCTCTCGGCGATCACCACCGCCACCGCATCGCCGACGCAGTTCACTTTGCCGGAGGCCAGCGCCGGATGCGCCGACATCTTCATCGGCGTGCCGTCCTTGGAATGAATCATCCAGCCGCAGATCAGATTGCCGATCTTGTCGGTGGCGAGCTGCGCGCCGGTGAGCACATCGACCACGCCCGGCATTTTCTTTGCTGCAGCGACGTCGATGCTCTTGATCTTGGCGTGAGCGTGCGGCGAGCGCACGAACACCGCGCGGGTTTCGCCCGGCCGCACCACGTCGTCGGTGTATTGGCCTTTGCCTGTAATGAAGCGGAAGTCTTCCTTTCGGCGCACCGCCGCGCCGATACCGGTCGCGCTCATGGCGGTCTTCCTCCCGTTGACGTCTTTTTTAATTACTCGGCGGCCTGAGGCACGCCGACCTTGGGCATGTTCTTCGCTCCCGCGGCGATGGCTTTGACGATGTTGTGATAACCGGTGCAGCGGCAGATGTTGCCGTCGAGCTGCTCGCGGATGGTGTGCTCGTCGAGCTCGTTGCCGTTGCGGCGCACGATATCGAGCGCCGACATGATCATGCCCGGCGTGCAGTAGCCGCATTGCAGCCCGTGGTGCTCGCGGAAGGCTTCCTGCATCGGGTGCAGCGCGCCGCCCGGCTCCGCCAGACCTTCGATAGTGGTGATCTTGGCGCCCTCGCATTGCACCGCCAGCAACGTGCAGGATTTGGCCGCGATACCATCGAGATGGATCACGCAGGCGCCGCACTGGGAGGTGTCGCAGCCGACATGCGTGCCGGTGAGCCGCAGATTCTCCCGCAGGAATTGCACCAGCAGCGTGCGCTCTTCGACGTTGCCGGAAACGGCTTTGCCGTTCACCGTCATGGATACCGCAGGCATGACTTCCTCCCAATTCGGGGCCAAAAGCCCTCTTTTCGCCTTTGCCCCTTTCGGGCATCGGCGGCACAAGTGCGATTCAAGCCGTTTTGGGCCGGAATGCGCCTTGGAACAAGAATAACTCTGAACCCCCGCCGCAGTCCGGGTCAAGGGATCAAAGGATGGAAACCGCTCAATTGGCGGTCATCGGCCCACTCAGCCCGCGGCGACGTTGGCGGCAAAATTCTTGAAGAAATCGTCGGCGATCTTCTTCGCGGCGCCATTTACCAGGCGCTGGCCGAGTTGGGCAAGCTTACCGCCGATCTGGGCTTCCACATTGTAGGTCAGCAGCGTGCCGCCATCCTTTTCGGTCAAGGAGACGCTGGCGCCGCCTTTGGCAAAGCCAGCAACGCCGCCGTCGCCTTCGCCGGAAATCCGGTAGCCATTGGGGGGATCAAGGTCGGTCAGGTGGACCTTGCCTTTGAACCGCGCCTTGACCGGACCGATTTTGGTCACCGCTACCGCGGACATCTCCGTATCCGAGGACTTGATGAGCTCCTCGCAGCCCGGGATGCAGGCCTTCAAGACCTCCGCATCGTTGAGCTTGGCATAGACAACCTCGCGGCTGGCTGGGAGTTGGACCTCCCCGGTCATTACCATCGCCATCGGCACCGTCTCCTTGATCACGTAAGGCCGCAATGACCTTGAACACGTCACTTAAGCCGTCCCGAGGCCGCTGAAAAGAGCTTTGCAGCGGCCGCGGAGCGCTTTAAAGACGCCTAACGTCGCAATCCAACAACCATAATCCAAATCTAGAGGATTTCTCATGCCGATGATCGATGCCGACGGCTGCCAGATCAATGTTGAAGTGTCTGGGAGCGACAGCGCGCCGGCGCTGATCCTGTCCAATTCGCTCGGCACCGACTTGCGCATGTGGGACGATCAGGTCGGCGAGTGGTCCAAACATTTTCGCGTGGTTCGATACGATCGCCGCGGCCATGGCAAGTCGGGCGCGCCGAAGGGCCCCTACTCCATGGAGCGCTTCGGCCGCGACGTGATCGCCATCGCCGACGCGCTCAATATCAAGAAATTCAACTGGTGCGGCTTATCGATGGGCGGCATGGTCGGCCAGTGGCTTGGCGCCAATGCGCCCGATCGCGTCGAGAAGCTGGTGCTTTCCAACACCCATTACAATTATCCCGACAAGACGCCGTGGAACGACCGCATCAAGTTCGTGCAGGAAAAAGGCCTCGCCCAACTGGTCGACCCGAACATGGAGCGCTGGTTCACCAAGGGCTTCCGCGAGCGAGCACCGCAATCCATCGCGCACATGAAGACGATGTTCCTCAGCACCAACCCGGTTGGCTACATCGCCTGCTGCGAAGCGATCCGCGACATGGATTTCACCGCATCCAACCCGACCATCACGGCGCCGACTTTGGTGATCGTCGGCTCGCAGGATCCGGCTACGCCGCCGGCCGCCGGCGAGACAATCGCCAAGCAAATCAAGGGCGCCAAGCTTGCGGCGATTGACGCGGCCCACATCGCCAACATCGAACAGCCGAAGATTTATGCCGAGACGGTGATCAACTTCCTCAAATCCTGAAGGCCCCGCCATGGACGAGAAGGAACGCCACGAAAAGGGCATGGCTCAGCGCCGCAAGGTGCTGGGCAATGCCTGGGTCGATCGCGCCAACGCCAAGAAAAACGCGCTGACGTCCGAATTTCAGGACTTCATCACCCGCGCCGCCTGGGGCGAGATATGGACGCGGCCGCATTTCGATGAGCGCACGCGGCGAATATTGGTGATCGGAACCATGCTGGCGCTCGGCCATTGGGACGAATTCCGCATGCACGTGCGCGCGGCACTGACCGAAGGCGGATTTTCGCAGGACGACATCAAGGAAATCATCCTGCAACAGGCGATCTATGCCGGCGTACCGGCCGCCAATCACGCTTTCAAGGAAGCCGCCGACGTCATCGCCGAAGTCGCAAACGCAAAGTAGCCCGCCCTGTCGGACGAGCTACTGCGATCGGTTGATTTTTTAAGTCGCGTTCAACGCAAGGGCGAGAACGACGCGGTCTCGGGCAGCTTAACCGAGGCCACCAGGTCCGCATCCTTGCGGTAGCTGCGCTCGACCATGCACAGCGCAGTGGCAAGGCCTGCCAGCAGCAGTTGGATGATCTGCTCACGCACCAGTTCGTGGTTCTGCGACCAGATCGCCGGACCGGCCGACGCCACGGTGATCAGCACCACCAGGATCAGACCGCCTTCCAGAATTTCCGAGGACGGCTTGCCGCCGGCCAAACTGCGCAGGCGGTCGACGAGATGAATGGCGCAGACGACGGCGACGGCAAGTTTCAACGTTCCGAAGAAGGCGGCGAGTTGGAGCAGCGCGACCGGCGCCAGACCGAACGCACGGCCGATGCCGAACACGTATTGCGAACGCCACACGTCTTCGAGGCCGTAGGTCGGCGAGGTCAGAATACGCAGCGCGTCGAAACCCCAGAACAACGTGAAATAAAGCGCGATGGCCAGGATCGTGGCTACTGTGGCGCTGGAAACTTTCCGCATGCGTGCCTCCCTACAAGGAAGGCTCAGGCGTAAGCGTTTCAAATGTTAATTTCAAAACAAACCAAACCTTTACCTTACTTGTTAGCCGCTTAACCACGCGTGCCACCAAACGAAAAGCCCCGCCATATGGCGGGGCTTCCGTTCATCCGTGCTGAAGTTGGGTTAGCGGTTCTGGTCCTGCTGACCACCCTGCTGCCCGGGCTTCTGGCCGCCCTGCTGCTGCTGGCCCGGCTTCTGACCGCCGCCCTGCTGTTGGCCACCCTGTTGCTGCTGACCAGGCTTCTGGTCGGGATTTTGGTTCTGGTTCTGGCTCATTTGTATCCTCCAACGTTGTTGGCTTTCGGCTCACAGACTGCCTTCGCGACTGTCCGGCCAAAATAATAACGTCTCACGAAATCCTTCGTTCCTTTGCAACGAGTTCCATTCCATTTGTAATGTGACTGAAGTTCAATTGCATCGCAGTGCATTAATATTGCCATGTTGCTACCGCGCCGAAGTCATCGTCTGAGATTTACGAATAACTGGGCCGAAAGACCCAGCCCGGGCTGCCTAACTTACTAACATGCCGCTTTTGACGGCGTTGCCGCTGTCGCGCCGCCCTGTTAAGCCTTTGGAATTGCAACATTGGCCGTCTGCCGGGCCGGCCACCGAAAGGCTTGAGCCTAAGCATGGAATATTTCCTCCAGCAGCTCATCAATGGCGTCACGCTCGGCTCGATCTACGGCCTGATCGCCATCGGCTACACGATGGTTTACGGCATCATCGGCATGATCAATTTCGCCCATGGCGACGTGTTCATGGTCGGCTCCTTTATCGCCCTGATCGCCTTTTTGGTGCTGATGGCCATCGGCGTCACCGCCATCCCGCTGGCGCTGTTCCTGGTGCTGCTGATCGCCATGGCGCTGACCGGGCTTTACGGCTGGGCGGTCGAACGCCTCGCCTATCGGCCGCTGCGCGGTTCATTTCGGCTGGCGCCGCTGATTTCAGCGATCGGCATGTCGATCGTCCTGCAGAACTACGTGCAGATCTCTCAAGGTGCGCACGTCAAGCCGCTGCCGCCGCTGATCGAAGGCGGCTACACCCTGATCGAGAGCGAGGTATTCTCGGTCCGCCTGTCCAATGTGCAGATCATCGTGGTGATGACCACGCTGGCGCTGATGCTGGTGTTCTCCTGGATCGTCGGCAACACCCGGCTCGGACGCGACATGCGGGCCTGCGAGCAGGACTTGAAGATGACCTCGTTGCTCGGGGTCGATATCGACCGCACCATCTCGCTGACCTTCGTCATCGGCGCCGCGCTCGCCGCCGTCGCCGGCGTCATGCATCTCCTTTATTACGGCGTGATCGATTTTTATATCGGGTTCGTCGCCGGCGTGAAGGCATTCACCGCCGCCGTGCTCGGCGGCATCGGCTCGCTGCCCGGTGCCATGCTGGGCGGCCTGCTGATCGGCCTGATCGAAACCTTCTGGTCGGCCTATTTCTCGATCGAGTACAAGGACGTCGCCGCCTTCGCCATTCTGATCGTGGTGCTGATCTTCCTGCCGACCGGCATTCTCGGCCGGCCGGATGTCGAGAAGGTCTGACAGACCCGTGGCGAACGCAGACACCGTCCGCAACCCCGCCACCCCGCGCGCCGATATCGCCACCGCGTTCAAGCGCGCGTTCATCGCCGCTTTGGTCGCGTTCGGCCTGTTCTGCCTGCTGATCGGCATCCGTACCGAGCAAGGACCGAGCGGCGCGCTGATCATCTACCAGCGCT
>JANMSZ010000532.1:0-6816 GCA_031389925.1 Hyphomicrobiales bacterium
AAGACGCAGCATGGCCGACATTCTTTTCATCAAGACCTCTTCGCTCGGCGACGTGATCCATCACATGCCGGCCGTGACCGAAGCGCGCCGCAGGCGCCCCGGCGACCGGCTGGCTTGGCTGGTGGAGGAGGCTTTTGCGCCGCTGGTGCGCCTGCACCCGGCGGTGGATGAGGTCGTTCCGGTGGCGTGGCGGCGCTGGCGCAAGTCGCTCTACGCACCGGCGACGCTGCGCGAAATCGCCGCCAGCCTGCGCCGGATAGGCGCGAGCCGCCACGACGATGTCGTCGACAGCCAGGGCCTACTGCGCACCGCCATCATGAGCCGCTTCGCGCAGGGCCGGCGCCACGGCTACGACAGCCGCAGCATCAAGGAGCCGCTGGCCTCGGCCTTCTACAATGTGCGCCACACCGTCAGCCGCGAGTTGCACGCGGTCGAGCGCAACCGGATCCTGACCGGCGCGGCGCTTGGCTACACGCCGCAGGGCGCGCCCGACTTCGGGCTCGACCGCGCGAAGCTGGCCGAACCCATCGAGCGTTATGCGATTTTTCTGCACGCTACCGCGCGCGCGGAAAAACAATGGCCTGAAGAAAACTGGATCGCGCTCGGCAACGCGCTCGCCCGCGACGGGCTCGCGCTGGTGCTGCCCTGGGGCACCGACCAGGAGCGCGTGCGGAGCGAGCGCCTCGCGGCTGCCCTGCCGAACGCGCGTGTCCCCGGACGCCAGCCGCTCGATTCCGTCGCGCGCCTCATCGCCGGTGCGGAATTCGTCGTCGGCGTCGATACCGGCTTGCTGCATCTGGCGGCGGCGCTGGGCGTGCCGCTGGTCGCGATTTTCACCGGCAGCGATCCGAGTTTGACGAAGCCTGTCGGCAACGGGCCGCTTGCCGTGCTCGGCGCGCAAGGTGAAACGCCATCCGTCGATGTCGTTAGAAATGCGCTCGAGTCTCTTACGCGAAAATAGGCAAACACCGATGCAAAAGACTCGGCTCGAAGCATTCAGCGATGGCGTCATGGCCATCATCATCACCATCATGGTGCTCGAGCTGAAGGTGCCGCACAGCGCGGATCTTGCAGCGCTGCAGCCCTTGCTTCCGGTGTTCTTCAGCTACGTCTTGAGTTTCGTCTATGTCGGCATTTATTGGAACAACCATCATCACATGCTGCACACCGTGAAGCATGTCACCGGCGGCGTACTATGGGCCAACCTGCATCTGCTGTTCTGGCTGTCGCTGTTTCCGTTCGTCACCGGCTGGATGGGCGAGAACCATTTCGCTCCACTCACGACAGCCTTTTACGGCGCGGTGTTGATGATGGCGGCCATCGCCTACTGGATTTTGTCCAGCACGATCATCCATGAGGATGGCAAGACCTCGCTTTTGGCTAAGGCGGTCGGCAAAGATGTCAAAGGAAAGTTATCGGTCGTGCTCTACGCCGCAGGGATTCTGGTTTCCTTTTTCTATCATTGGGTTTCGCTGGCGATCTATATTTTCGTCGCGCTGATGTGGCTGGTGCCGGACCGGCGCATCGAGAAGGTGCTGCCGCCGTCGCGCTAAATCCGTTCGTCCCCGCAAAAGCGGCGGCCGAACCAACGTCAAGCCGCTCCCGCGCGCAGCAGGTCGTGCACGTGGATGACGCCGACCGGCTTGCCGGCCTCGACCGCGAACAACGCGGTCACCTTCAGCGAGTTGAGAATATCCAGCGTCTCGCTGATCAACTGATCGGGGCGCACGGTCTTAGGCGCCCGCGTCATGACGTCGTCGACGCGCGCATCGAGCAGATTGTTGCGCATGTGGCGGCGCAAATCGCCGTCGGTGATAATGCCGACCAGCTTCGAATTCGCGTCGGTGATGCCGATGCAGCCGAAACCCTTGGCCGACATTTCGAGAAGCGCCTCGGACATGAGGGTGCCGAGCGGCGCCAGCGGCACCGAGGCGCCGGAATGCATCATGTCGCGTACGGTCTTCAGCAGCGCGCCGAGCTTGCCGCCCGGATGCAGCGCGCTGAAATCGATGGCGGTGAAACCGCGGCTTTCCAACAGCGCGATCGCCAGCGCATCGCCGAGCGCAAGCTGCATCAGCGCCGAGGTGGTCGGCGCCAGATTGTGCGGGCAGGCTTCGCTCGCCTGCGGCAGCGCCAGCACGACGTCGGCGGCTTTCGCCAGCGTCGATTCCGCGCTCGCCGTCATCGCGATCAGGCCGATGTGGTAGCGGCGCGAAAAATCGGTGATGTTTTTCAGTTCGGCGGTTTAGCCGGACCATGACAGCGCCAGGATTACGTCGTTCTTGGTGATCATGCCGAGGTCGCCGTGGCTGGCTTCGGCCGGATGCACGAACAGCGCCGGCGTGCCGGTGGAGGCGAAGGTCGAGGCGATCTTGTGGCCGACATGGCCCGACTTGCCCATGCCGGTGACGATGACGCGGCCTTGAGCGGCGCGCAGCAGGTCGATGGCCGCGGCAAAAGACGCGCCGAGGCCGTCGCGCAGCGCCGCCGCCAGCGCGTCGATGCCGCTGCCTTCGGCGTCGAGCGTGCGCAGCGCCGAATCGATTGCTGCAAGCCCACGATCTTGGGCGCGGTCGTTCATGTCGGCCGGCTTGTCGGCTGGCTTGTGAGCCTGATTGGGCTTGGCCATGCGGCGTCCTTCATCGTTGCCGGTTTGATAGCACGGAATAAGTTGCCCGTCAGGTTTGCGGGGGACAACCGTTAATGGCCTAAGTTACTGCGATTAAATGGCTTTCGGGCGCCCCAGGACGCCGCGCACGGCGGCGAGGACGGTTTCCACCGCGACATCGTCGGTGCGGTGATGGGCGACGGCGTCGTTGCCCTCTGTGCGGGCGCGCAGGCGGGACGCCTCGTCGCCCGGCGGTTCGAGGATGGCGGCGACCGGGTTCAACGGTTTCCAATGCCACGGGCTGGTCGGTCCGAAGATCGCGACCGTCGGCGTGCCGATCGCGGCCGAGATGTGCATCAGGCCGGAATCGTTGGTGACCGACACGTCAGCAGCCGCCATTGCCAGGATTGCGTTGCGCAGATCATTGCTTGTCAGGTCGCGCACGCGCGCGCCGCCGGCTTCGGCGATCTGCGTGGCGGTCGCCGTCTCGTTCGGTCCGCCGAGCACCCAGACCGAGGCGCCGTCTTTGACGAGCGCGCGCGCCAATTCGGCGTAGTGCGCGACCGGCCAGGCTTTGCCGGCGCCGACCGCGCCGGGCGACAGCGTCACGATGGGTTTCGTTTCGGCGGCGAGCCCGCGCTGCGTTCGCCATTGCGCGACCTCGGCTTCGGGGACGCGCAATTCCGGCAACGGCCAGTCCGCAGGCAAGACTGCGCCATTGGGCAAAGCAAGCGCGCCCATTTGATCGATCATGCGCGGTAGCGCGCGCTCGCCCCAGCGCATGTCGTTGAGCAGCCCGAAGCGCGCTTCGCCGGCAAAGCCGGTGCGAACGGGGATGCCGGCCAGCCAGGGCGCCAGCGCCGCCTTCCACTTGCGCGACATCACCAGCGCCTGGCCGTAGTGCTCGGCGCGGAGCTTTTCCGTCAGTTCGCGCTGCTGAGCGACGCCCAGCCGCCGCCGGGGCATATCGACGACGATGGCCCGCCGCAGCCCCGGCATGTAGTCGGCCAAAGGCGCGCACAGCGTGCTGGAGACCATGTCCACCGGCCGGTCGGGGGCCTGCTCGCGCAGCAGCTTCACGACCGAGTGGACGCGGACGAAGTCGCCGATCCAGACGTAAGGAACGATCAGGATGGGGGCGGTGGGATTTGAGACCATTCGCCCTATTTACCGTCTCCAGCGCCATTTGCGCGGCTTTGGGGCCTAATATTTGCGCCTTTCCCCTGTCTGAGGCAAAGGTTGGCCCCGGCGCATGATCCCGAAAAGTGGGAACCGGTTTTCGGACAAGATCATGCGCCCTTTTAAATGCTGGGGTAGAGCATGTTTTTGGTTACCGGCGGGGCCGGTTTCATCGGGTCGAACGTCGTCGCCAGCCTCAATGAGACCGGCGCGACCGACGTCGTGGTCAACGACCTGCTGGGCAAGGACGACGCCAAATGGCGGAATCTGGCCAAGCACCAGGTCGCCGATCTGGTGCCCCCGGCTGAGCTCGCCAAATGGCTCGAGGGCCGCAAGCTCGACGCCGTCATCCACATGGGCGCGATTTCGGACACTACCGCCACCGACGGCGACCTGGTGATGGAAAACAATTTCCGGCTGTCGCTGCGCCTGCTCGACTGGTGCACCGCGACCCGTACGCCCTTCATCTATGCATCCTCGGCTGCGACCTATGGCGACGGCACGCAAGGGTTCACCGACGACTGGTCGTTGCCGGCGCTGCGCCAGCTCAAGCCGATGAACCTCTACGGCTGGAGCAAGCATCTGTTCGATCTCGCGCTGGTCGACCGCCACGTCAAAAAACAGCCGCTGCCACCTCGCTGGGCCGGCCTGAAATTTTTCAACGTCTATGGCCCGAACGAATATCACAAAGGCGCCATGGCGAGCGTGCTGGCCAAGGTGTTCGACAGCGCCAAGGCGGGCCAGCCGGTGCGGCTGTTCAAGTCGCACAAAGACGGCATCGCCGACGGCGATCAGCGCCGCGATTTCATCTATGTCGATGACGCCGTGGCGGTGCTGCGCTGGGCGCTGGATACGACGTCGGCCAACGGCATCTTCAACGTCGGCACCGGCAAGGCGGAAAGCTTCCGCGACATGATCGGATCGATGTTCAAGGCGATGAAGAAACCCGAGAACATCGAATTCATCGACATGCCGGAGAATATCCGGGGCCAATACCAGTATTTCACCCAAGGCAGCGTCGAGAATCTGCGCCGCGCGGGGTATAACGCCGGCTTCACGCCGCTCGAGAGCGCCGTCGGCCAATACGTCACCGGCTATCTCGATCGCGACGACCGGTATAAGTAGCGCGCATGATCCCGAAAAGTGTGAAGCGGTTTTCGGATAAGATCATGCGCAGGAAAATTTGATGTTCGACTTTGAAAAGCATCTGACCGATCTCGCCCAGCAGACCGTGCTCTGCATCGGCGATCTGATGCTTGATGAATTCGTCTATGGCGATGTGTCGCGCATTTCGCCGGAAGCGGCGACGCCCGTCATCGCCGTCACGCGCACCGAAATCATGGTCGGCGGCGCCGGCAACGTCGCGCGCAATCTGGTGTCGCTCGGCACGCGCTGCATTTTCGTCGGCGTCGTCGGCGGCGACGATGCCGGTCACACGCTGACCAAGGCGCTCGGCACCCATCCGCTGATCGAATTCCATCTGGTGGTCGATGGCGCGCGCCAGACCACGCGCAAAGTGCGCTTTGTCTCCGAACATCATTCGGCGCATCTGCTGCGCGCCGACTGGGAAACCGCGACGCCGATCGACGCCGGCAACGAAGACGCGCTGATCGGTCACGTCATCAAAGCGATGCCGCGGGCGGGGGCGGTGGTTCTATCGGATTATGCCAAAGGCACGCTGACGCCGCGCGTTGTGCGCGCCGTGATCGAGGCCGCCAACAGACTCGGCAAGCCGGTGCTGGTCGATCCGAAAGGCCGCGATTACAGCGTCTATCAAGGCGCGACGATGATCACGCCAAACCGTCAGGAATTGGCTGAAGCCACCGGCAGCGCGGCCAAGACGGACGACGAAGTGGCCGCGGCGGCGTCAGGTCTCGGCCGTGCGCTGGGCACGAAGGCCGTGCTGGTGACGCGCAGCGAAGACGGCATGACGCTGGTGCAGGACGGCGCCGCCATTCACGTGCCGGCCTATCCGGTGCGCGTGCGCGACGTATCGGGCGCCGGCGATACCGTGATGGCGGTGCTGTCGGCGATGCTGGCGATGCAGGCCGATTTCGAATCCGCGATGCGCGCCGCCAACGCCGCCGCCGCGGTGGTGGTCGGCAAGCGCGGCACCGCGACGCTGTCGGTGGCCGAACTGCGCTCGCGCATTCTCCCGGCCGCCACGCTCGCGGCCGAAGAAAAGATCGTGTTCGACTGGGCGCTGCTCGACGAACACACCGCCGAATGGCGCAAGGCGGGCCTGCGCATCGGTTTCACCAATGGCTGCTTCGATCTCCTGCATCCCGGCCACGTCAAGCTCTTGGCCGGCGCGCGCGCCGCCTGCGACCGCCTGGTGGTCGGCCTGAACGGCGATGGTTCGGTAACGCGGCTCAAAGGGGCAGGGCGCCCGGTGCAGCAGGTCGCAGCGCGCGCCGAAGTACTAGCGGCGCTGGAAGCGGTCGATCTCGTCGTCGTGTTCGACGAAGATACGCCGGAAAAACTGATCGCGCGCGTCAAGCCGACGGTGCTGGTCAAAGGCAGCGACTATAAGCGTGAGGATGTCGTCGGCCACGCCATCGTCGAGGCGATGGGCGGCGAGGTGATCCTGATCGATCTGGTGCCCGGCCAGTCGACCACCTCGATGGTCGAGCGCTCGCGCGGCCTCAAGTAGGATCGCGCGGGATAGGCTTGCTTGGCGGCGGCTGCCAGCCTTGCTGTTCTTCGTAGCGCTTGGCGTAGCGATAGAACGTGCCTTCGAAATTGCCGAAGGCAATGACGAAGCCGGCCCAGCCGTCGATGAAGCCGCGCTTGAAGATGTAGTGCTTGATGAACGACCACAGGCCGTGGCCCAGCGCGCTCGCCATCGAGACGCGCTTGTGCGCGAGCTTCGGCACGCCGAGCGACGAATAGCGGTTCATCTTCTTGATGACTTCCTCGAGATTGCGAAACGGGAATTGCCACACCGCGTTCGTCAGCGTGCCGACCGGTTTGCCGTTCAAGACCTCGTAGCCTTCGTGCACCGGCTCGAGCGTGTAGCGCATGGCGTC
>JANMSZ010000583.1:0-2670 GCA_031389925.1 Hyphomicrobiales bacterium
GCACAAATTGCGCGTGATCGCGCCGGACGTCGGCGGCGGTTTCGGTTCGAAGATTTTCATCTACCCGGAAGAGGTCGTCTGTCTGTGGGCCGCGCGCAAAGTGAAGCGTCCGGTGAAATGGACGAGCGATCGCTCCGAAGCGTTCCTCACCGACGCGCATGGCCGCGACCATGTCACCCATGCCGAGCTGGCGCTCGACGCTAACGGCAAGGTCCTCGCGCTGCGCGCCAAGACCATCGCCAATCTCGGCGCTTACATGTCGACCTTCTCGTCGTCGGTGCCGACTTATCTCTACGCCACGCTGCTGTCGGGCCAGTACAACATTCCATCGATCTATTGCGAGGTCGATGCGGTCTATACCAACACCGCGCCGGTCGATGCCTATCGCGGCGCCGGCCGCCCCGAGGCGACTTTCGTGGTCGAGCGGCTGATGGAAGTGTCGGCGCGGCAACTGGGCCTCGATCCGGCGGACTTGCGCCGGCGCAATTTCATCACGGCGTTCCCGCATCAGACGCCGGTGATCATGGCCTATGACGCCGGCGACTATAACGCCTCGCTCAAGAAGGCGTTGGAGATCGCCGACGTGAAGGGCTTTGCCAAGCGCAAGCGCGAAGCCGCGCGTCACGGCAAGCTGCGCGGCCTGGGCTATTCGACTTACATCGAAGCCTGCGGCATCGCGCCGTCGCAAGCGGTCGGCTCGCTCGGCGCCGGCGTCGGTCTGTGGGAATCCGCCGAAGTGCGGGTCAATCCGACCGGTTCGGTCGAAGTGCTGACCGGCTGCCACGCGCACGGCCAGGGCCACGAGACGACCTTTGCGCAACTGGTGTCGGAGCGGCTCGGCATTCCGTTCGACAACGTGTCGATCGTGCACGGCGACACCGACAAGGTGCAGTTCGGCATGGGAACGTACGGCTCGCGTTCCGGCGCGGTCGGCATGTCGGCCATCGTGAAAGCGCTCGACAAGATCGAGGCCAAGGCCAAGAAGGTCGCGGCCTACGTGCTGGAAGCGGCCGAAGGCGATATCGAGTTCAAGGACGGTAAGTTCACCGTCGCCGGCACCGACAAGTCGGCGGCTTGGGGCGATGTCGCGCTCAACGCCTATATCGCGCACAAATTCGTCGGCGCCGATCTGGAGCCGGGCTTGAAGGAAACTTCGTTCTACGATCCGACCAATTTCACGTTCCCGGCCGGCTGCCACATCTGCGAAGTCGAGGTCGACGTTGAAACCGGCAAAACTGACATCGTCAACTGGACCGCGATCGACGACTTCGGCACCGTGATCAATCCGATGATCGTCGAGGGCCAGGTGCATGGCGGCATCGCGCAGGGCGTCGGCCAGGCGATGATGGAGGCCGCGCTCTATGACAAAGCGGGCCAGCTCGTCACCGGCTCGATGATGGATTACACCATGCCGCGTGCGCACGACCTGCCGTCGTTCCATGTCGGCCTGACCGAAACCAAATCGCCGTCTAACCCGCTCGGCATCAAAGGCTGCGGCGAGGCCGGTGCGATCGCCGCGCCCGCGGCGGTCATCAACGCCATCACCGACGCGATCGGATCCGAAGATCTCGCAATGCCGGCCACCGCCAATGCGGTGTGGGCGGCCTTGCAGCGCGCCAAACCGCGCCAAGCTGCTTAAAGGAGAAAGACCGATGTATAATTTCACTTTCCATCGTCCGACCACGGTTCGCCAAGCGGCGGGCCTGCTGGGGCGCAATCCGGACGCCAAGATCTTGGCCGGCGGTCATTCGCTGCTCCCGGTGATGAAGCAGCGGCTGGCGCAGCCTTCGGCGCTGATCGATCTGTCAAAGGTCGAGGGCTTGGTCGGCGTCGAGCTGAAAGGCCGCTCGGTGGTGGTCGGCGCCATGACGCGCCACGCCGACGTCGCCAATTCCCCCGTCATGCAGCAGGCGCTGCCGGGTCTGGCGATGGTGCCGGGCTCGATCGGCGATCCGCAGGTGCGCAACCGCGGCACCATCGGCGGCTCGATCGCCAACAATGACCCGAATGCCGATTATCCGGCGGCGTGCCTTGGTCTCGGCGCCACCATCATCACCAACAAGCGCCGTATTGCCGCCGACGATTTCTTCACCGGCATGTTCTCGACCGCGCTGGAAGACGGCGAGATCATCGTCAAGATCAGCTTCCCGATCGCCAAGAAGGCGGCGTACGAGAAGTTCAAGCATCCGGCGTCGGGCTTCGCGCTGGTCGGCGTGTTCGCGTCCAAGCGCGGCTCGGACATCCGCGTCGCGGTGACGGGCGCCGGCGCCAATGGCGTGTTCCGCGTGCCGACCTTCGAAGAGGCGTTGAAGAAGCGCTTCTCGCCGAAGTCGCTCGAGGGTCTGACCATTCCAGCGGCCGGCATGAACGCCGACATTCATGCGAGCCCGGAATATCGCGCGCATCTGGTCGGCGTGCTTGCGCGCCGTGCGGTGGCGAAGGCCGTCGCGTAATCTTTTTATAGCACTCGACTTATAGAACCTCAGCCGGCTCGCCCGGCTGAGGTTTTTTATTGAAGCCACACCTTAGATTTTGACGGCGCCGAGGCGTGCGGCCGCTGTCGGATTGAACTGAACGTCGTCGACGGTGGCGAGCGGCACGCGGTCCTTGAGCAGCCCGCGATAGAACTCGCCCTTGGAGACCGCCGCCACGTCGGCAATGATGCACCAG
>JANMSZ010000044.1:0-1595 GCA_031389925.1 Hyphomicrobiales bacterium
GGCGTGATGCGGCAGTACGCCGGAAACGGTGAGATTGAAGAACGACAGCGTCACTTCTTCGAGCGGCGGAAACAGCCGGTGCGGAAAGATGCCGGACCAGGCGACGATCTCCCACAACGTGCCGACCACCGCGAACGGAAAAATATTCCGCGCGACCAAGCGCCAGCGCTCGGCGCCGCGGCCTGTACCGGGAGCGTTCGCCATAGTTATCGTGGTGACCGCATCCTGCATCGCCGGCGCGTCCTCCCGTATCGCCGCTCAGCCTCTTGCCGGGCCTTGGGCTAACCGGCTCAGGATAGCCCTTTGAACCGCGACTACAAGCATGGCCTGCGTCCGATTATGCAGGGCTTCCGCCTCTGGCGATTTGGCGGCAGACCGGCTAAAGCCCCTTTGAAATCGCAATGATCGCGGCAAGCGTCGCGGTAAGAAATCCAACGGGAGAGTTTCGCAATGTCGAACAAGACGCAAAAGATCGGCTGGATCGGGGCGGGCCGCATGGGTACGCCGATGGCGGAACGCCTGATCAAGGCCGGCTACGACGTGACGGTGTGGAATCGCACGCGCGCCAAGGCCGAGCCTCTCGAGAAGGCCGGCGGCAAGCTGTGCGACAAGCCGGCGGAACTCGCGGCCTGCGACGTTGTGTTCGCCATCGTCTCGACCGGCAAGGACGTCGAGGAAGTGCTGTTCGGCAAAGACGGCCTGTGCACCGGCAAGACGCTGCCCAAGGTGTTCGTCGACTGCTCGTCGATCTCGGTTGAAGAGTCCGCCGTGATCCGCGCGCGCTTGACCAAGATCGGCGTCAGCCTCATCGCCGCGCCGGTGTCCGGCAACGCCAAGGTCATCAAGTCCGGCAAGTTGTCGTCGGTGGTGTCCGGTCCGGAAGCCGACGCCAAGACGGTGATGCCGCTGATCGAAGTGTTCGCGCCGCAGGGCGTGTCCTACGTCGGCGAGGGCGAGCTCGCGCGCATCTGCAAGATCGCGCACAACGTCATGCTCGGCGTCGTCATCGAGAACCTGATCGAGATCACGCTGCTCGCCAACAAGATGGGCGTGCCGCGCCACGCCTTCCTCGCCTTCATGAACAACGGCGTCATGGGTTCGATGTTCACCAAGTACAAGACGCCGGCGCTGGTCAATCTCGACTGGACAACGACCTTCACGCCCGAACTGCTGCGCAAGGATCTCGATCTGGGTCTGGCGCTTGGCCGCGAGTGGGACGTGCCGATGCCGGTGACCGCGGCGACGCGCGAAGTGCTGCAGAGTCACTTCGGCGCCGCGACGTTGCAGAAGAATCCGGAGGAATACATCCAGAAGGATTTCGCGGCGCTGATCGAAACCATGGCGCTTGCCGCCGGCATGAAGCTCGAGCCGGAAAACAAGAACGTCGGCACCGGGCTGGAGTAGGCGCGCTCTTCTTTACCCTCTCCCCTTGCGGGAGAGGGTGGATCGCGCGGAGCGAAAGCGAAGCGCGAGCCGGGTGAGGGGTCCGGCGTTTGCGATTTGCACTGACCCCTCACCCGCCCCGCCGGGCGCGGCCCCCCCAACCCCCCCGGGGGTGGGGAGGAAAAAAAAAAAGGGCCCCGGCGGGGCCCCGG
>JANMSZ010000064.1:0-14663 GCA_031389925.1 Hyphomicrobiales bacterium
AGACTGACCTGCGAAGAACCGATCGGGACGTCGTGGGAAGCCAAGGGCAACTCCTTCAATCCGCCTTAGAATTGACCATTTGAGTGGATTTATTCAAGTTGGGCTTGCCGGCATCACCCCATCATGGCAGCTTTTGATCCGGCTACCGCGCATAATCGGTAACCGGAACTGAACCGATAGCGATTGTTAGTATGTTTGGTTGGTTAACCAGTCAGTGGCGTGGGCGCGCGGCAAGCTTGCTTGTCGCGCTTTATGCGTCGTGCCTGGTGGCGCCGACCGCCGTTGTCGCCTTCAGCGCCAATCCAGCGGCGGCGCACTGCCTGACCGACGATAGTAACCACGGCGTCGGCAGCAAACACGTCCACGAGGACGAAACCAGCCACCGTCATTCCAATACCGGCGATGATGAAAAAGGCCGGACTGGCAACTGTTGCGGCCTCTTCTGCCTGAGCGTCATAGCGCCCCCTGTCGTCGATCTCGTCGCCAGACAGCTTCCCCCTGCCTCGCACCTCCCCTCTCTCTTTGTAGAGAGCCTGTCCGGGCGCGGCTCCGACCGCATCGACCGCCCTCCGAGATCCCCACTGTCGCTTTGAACCACAGCGCGAAGGCGGCCTGAGTCGCCGCACGCGTTCGTTATCAATCGACGGATGAGGAATCGTCATGTCCTTTCAGTTCTGGCCGTGGTCGGCCGCCGCAATGCGGCGCGCGACGCTATGGCGCTATCGGCGGTCTGCCGTCCTGACGGTATGCGCGCTGCTCATGCAGGGCTGCGCAGCAACGCCGCCACGGCCACTCGCCGGCGATGAGGCCTCCGATCCGGCAGCGCGCGTTCCGGCGGTTGGCTACCGCCCGGTGCTCGGTAGCTATTCCAGCCAACGGCCAGTCGAACCGTTGCCTTGGGTCGAACGCAATCAACGCGTCACGCCGCAACCAAAGAAGGACGGACAATGACACAAAGATTGCCCCTCCTCAGCGCGCTGGCCGTGCTTGGCGGCGCGCTGATGCTCTCCGCCTGTCAGACCTTCTCGCCCGACGGCGGGATGGATGTCGCCTCCGCTATTGCCCAGCAGCAGCTCGGCAAAGATACCGTCGCTATCCGCACGCCGGACGATGTGTCGGCGGCGCAAGGGCGCGTGCAGCAATTCGTCAAACGCCCACTGACCGCCGACGCGGCGGTGCAAATCGCGCTGCTGAGCAATCGCGGCCTGCAGGCGGCCTACAACCAACTCGGGATCGCCGAGGCCGTCATGGTGGCGGGCAGCCTTCCGCCCAATCCGACCTTGTCGGTGTCAAGAATCGCCAGCTCGGTCGACGTGGAGTTCGAGCGCAAGATCGTTGGCAACATTCTGGCACTGGCGACGCTACCCGCGCGTGCCGAGATCGCGCAGGATCGTTTCCGCCAGGCGCAACTGCGCGCGGCGGAACAGACCGTGCGCGTCGCCGCCGATGCGCGCAGGTCTTATTACCGCGCAGTCGCCAGCCAACAGCTCGCGGCGCTGCTGGTCGAAGCGCAGTCCGCTGCCGCCAACGCGGCCCAGGTCGCCACCCGCCTCGGAGAGAGCGGCGCGCTCAACAAGCTCGATCAGGCGCGCGAACAGGTGTTCTACGCCGAGATTACCGCGCAACTTGCCAGCGCGCGCCAACGCACAGCCAGCGAACGCGAGCGTCTGATCCGGGCCATGGGCCTGTGGGGCGGCGATCTTGCGTTCAAGCTTCCTGCCGCGCTGCCTTCGCTGCCGGCGCGGGCGCGACCCCTGCCAACGGTCGAACGCGATGCGCTCGGCCACCGCATCGACGTGCAGATCGCGCGTATCGAGGTCGCGACGCTGGCCAAGTCGTTCGGGTTGTCGCAGGCAACGCGGTTCATCAACCTGCTTGAGCTCACCGGCATCGACAAGGCGACATACCCAACGGGCGAAGCGAGCAGCCGCGAGCGCGGGATCGAAGTCGAATTGCAGGTGCCACTATTCGATTTCGGCGAGACGCGGTTGCGCGAGGCCGAGCAGACCTACATGCAGGCGATCAACCGGCTGGCGGAGAAAGCAATCAACGTGCGCTCCGAGGCACGCGAAGGCTATCGCAATTACCGTGCGACCTACGACATCGCCGCCCACTATCGGCGCGAAGTGTTGCCGCTGCGCAAGATCATCACCGACGAGATGATGCTGCGCTACGGCGCCATGCAGGTCGACGTATTCGCACTGCTCACCGAACAGCGGCAGCGCGTTGCATCGAGCGTCGCGGCCGTCGAGGCGCAGCGGAATTTCTGGCTCGCCAGCACCGATCTATCGGCCGCCATCATCGGCGGCGGCGGCGCGAGCAATGAAGAAGCATCGACAACGGCGGTGCCCGCTGCGGGCGGCGGCGCCGGTCACTGACATAACGAGGAAAACAGCCATGATTTCACGACGCAATCTTATCGCCAGTTCGGCCCTTCTGGTAGGCGCCGCCGCCGTCAGCGGCCGCGTGCAAGCGGCCAGCATTCCCGAAGCGGCCAGCACCACATCACCGGCGATGCAGCCACCGCTGTTCCCCTCAAGCGGTCCCGATTACCAGCCAGTCGTCACGCTGAATGGCTGGACCCTGCCGTGGCGGATGAACGGGGACTGGAAGGAATTCCACCTCGTCGCCGAGCCCGTGGTGCGAGAGATCGCACCGGGCATGAAAGCGCATCTGTGGGGATACAACGGTCAGTCGCCGGGCCCGACCATCGAATGTGTCGAAGGCGACAAGGTGCGTATCTTCGTCACCAACAAACTACCCGAACACACCACGGTGCATTGGCACGGCATGCTGCTGCCATCCGGCATGGATGGCGTCGGCGGCCTGAGCCAGCCGCACATCAAGCCTGGCAAGACCTTCGTCTACGAGTTCGTGATGAAGAAGAGCGGCACGTTCATGTACCACCCGCATGCCGATGAAATGGTGCAGATGGCGATGGGAATGATGGGGTCTTTCGTTGTGCATCCGCGCGATCCCAAGCTCCACCGCGTCGATCGCGACTTCGTGTTTCTGCTCAACGCCTACGACATCGACCCCGGCAGCTACGTGCCGAAGATCATGACCATGCTCGACTTCAATTTGTGGACGATCAACAGCCGGGCATTTCCCGGTATCGATCCCTTGGTTGTCGGCAAGGGCGACCGGGTGCGGGTGCGCGTCGGCAATCTCACCATGACCAACCATCCGGTCCACATGCACGGCTACCACTTCGAGGTGACCTGCACCGATGGCGGCTGGGTGCCGGAGAGCGCGCGCTGGCCGGAGGTAACGATCGATATTCCGGTCGGCGCCATGCGCGCGTATGAGTTCGTCGCGGACGAGCCGGGCGACTGGGCGATCCATTGCCACAAGTCGCATCACACCATGAATGCCATGGGCCACAACGTGAAGACTTTCATCGGCGCCAGTCAGCACGATCTGGTCAAGCCAATCCGCAAGCTGGTGCCCGACTTTATGCAGATGGGTTCCTCCGGCATGGCCGAGATGGGCGAGATGGAAATGCCGATGCCGGACAACACGCTGCCGATGATGACCGGCTTCGGTCAGTTCGGGCCGCTGGAAATGGGCGGCATGTTCTCGGTCGTGAAGGTGCGCGAGGGGCTTGAACGCAACGATTACAAGGATCCGGGCTGGTACCAGCACCCGGCCGGCACTGTCGCCTACGAAATCGAAAATCCTGCCGCGGCGCCCCCGAGGCAACCGGCCCCGGCGTCGCCTGCGAAAACGAAACTAGAAATGAAAGTCATCAAGCCCACCAAGAACCACAACGCACACTGAAAAGGAACAAACAAGCCATGTCGAAATCTTCGCTTATCGTCGTCTCCGCAATCGCCTGGACTCTCGGAACCGTGGCCGCTTTTGCCGCCGCCGGCCCGGCCGGTCACAGCCACGCAAGTTTCAGCGCCGGCGAGCCCGGCGATCCGAAAAAGCCTTCCCGAGTCGTATTGGTCACGATGCGCGAAGGCGACGGAACGATGACGTACATCCCTGAAAAAATTGAGGTGAAAAAGGGCGAGCAGATCAAATTCGTTATCCGCAACAACGGCGAACTCGATCACGAATTTATCCTCGCGACCACGCAGGAAAATCTCAAGCACGCCGAAGAAATGAAGAAGAACCCGGAGATGGAACACGACGATCCAAACGCCCAACGACTGACGCCGAAGCAAGCCAAAGAAATCGTCTGGAAGTTCACCAAGGCGGGCACTTTCGAGTACGGCTGCCTTATCCCCGGACACCGTGAAGCCGGCATGACCGGCTTCGTGATCGTGAAGTAACACTGCAATATCAACAAGGAGAAAACCGATGCTCAATAAAAATCTGATTGCGACCGCAGTGATTGCGCTGGCTCTGACATGGCCTTACGCCGCCAGCGCACAGACGCTTATCGACGGCCAGGTCACCAAAGTCGATGAATCGGCCGGCAAGATCACCCTCAAACACGGGCCGATCAAAAAGTTCGACATGGACGATGGTATGACCATGGTGTTCCGCGCCGCCGACCCGGCGATGCTCAAAGCGGTCAAAGCCGGCGACAAGGTGAAGTTCGATACCGAAAAGGTGAATGGCCAATTCACCGTGACTAAGATCGAAAAGGCCAAATGACCTTGGGCCTTGCCGGGACTGACGTCGCTCCGTAAAAGCCTTGAACTGACAAACAGGAGCGACCGATGCGGCCCAGCAGCCGACAGATCGACGAGTTGCGCGCCGTATCGCTCGAGCGCGGCGTGGTCAAATACGCCGAAGGCTCCTGTTTCGTGAAGTTCGGCGACACCCATGTGCTGGTGACCGCCAGCCTGGAGGAGCGCCTGCCGCCATGGCTCAAGGGCCAGGGCCGCGGCTGGGTCACCGCCGAATACGGCATGCTGCCGCGCGCCACCCACGACCGCACCCGCCGCGAGGCAGCCTCCGGCAAGCAGGGCGGCCGCACCGTCGAAATCCAGCGACTGATCGGGCGTTCGCTGCGCTCGGTGATCGATCTGCAGGCGCTGGGCGAGCGCCAGATCACCGTCGACTGCGACGTCATCCAGGCCGACGGCGGCACCCGCACCGCCTCGATCACCGGCGCCTGGGTGGCGCTGTCGGATTGCATCTCCTGGATGAAGACGCGCGACATGTTCAAGGCGCAAGGCAACGCGCCGGTGCTGCGCGACCACATCGCAGCGGTATCATGCGGTGTGTACAAAGGCACCGCGGTGCTCGATCTCGATTACGCCGAGGATTCGGAAGCCGACACCGACGCCAATTTCGTCATGACCGGCAACGGCAATATCGTCGAAGTCCAAGCGACCGCGGAGAAAGACCCGTTCAGCGAAGAGCAGTTGCTGGCCTTGCTGGCGCTGGCGCGCAAAGGCATCGGCAAGCTGGTCGATCTGCAAAAAATGGCGGTGGCGTAATTTTCTTTATCCCTCTCCTGCAAAAGGCTTTGCACAAGTATGAGTGACCGCACAGGCCCGCAAGCAGCCTAGGAAGGGTACTCCGCGTGACTGACAGGCCACCCGGTTTCTTCGAAGGCACAGGAATGCCCGACCCCGGTTGGTGGGAAGCCCTGTGGCCCGATCCCGCTAAGGTGCTGACAGACGTTGGCGTGACGCCCGGCATGGACGTGCTTGATCTGTGTTGCGGCGATGGCTGGTTCACCTTCCCGCTGGCCAAGATCGCGCGCAGCGTGGTGGCCATCGACATTGATGCTGCGCTGTTAGAAGCGGCGAAGGTACGGATTGCCGAACGCGGCGGCGCACCCAACTGCACGTTTGTCGAGGCCGACGCCTACAACATCGCAATGTTCGTGCGAGAGCCGACTGACTATGTGTTCCTCGCCAATGCCTTCCACGGCGTTCCAGATCGGCCGCGCCTCGCCCGGGCCGTCCATGACGTTCTCAAGCCCGGCGGTTTGTTCGCCGTGGTGAGTTGGTACGCAAGGCCTCGCGAAAAAACGCCCGTGCTAGGTGAGCCACGTGGCCCAGCGACCGAACTCCGCATGACGCCCGAACAGACAATCGCTGACGTTGAGCCGGGCGGACTCAAATTCCGCAATCAAGTCGAGGTCTCGCCGTACCACTACGGCGCTGTCTTTGAACGCCCGCGTTGAACATGCCCCCGCTTCTAGACAACAAGAATCCAGCTTCGCCGTCCGTGTTTCGCCCGGCCGCGCTGTTGCGCGAAGCCCGGCGTCAAAAGGGATTGCCTACTGTTGCCGTGCCAGCCGTCTGCATTCTTGATCCAGACGGCGACATGGTGCGGCGCTTACGAAGCGAAGGCCGGTCAAAGCCTTTCGAAGGATGGCCCTGCTACCACACCCAAATGGACACCTTTGAACTGGTGGGGCAAATGGTTGGCATCGTCGGTTACGCGGTCGGCGCACCCTTTGCCGTTCTAATCGCAGAAGAAATGTTTGAAAGCGGCTGTCGCCTGTTATTGAGCATGACCTCCGCTGGCCAGATCGTGTCAGCCGGTCCAACGCCATATTTTGTCATCATCGACCGTGCTTTGCGCGACGAGGGAACCAGCTACCACTACGCTGCCGCTTCCGAGTACAGCGAGGCCGATGCTGCGTTGGTGGCATTAGCCGACGACGCCCTCAAAGCGGCTGGCCTGGCCACCATCGTGGGGGCAACCTGGACCACTGACGCGCCATTCCGCGAGACCGCAGACGCAATAGAGGCCGCGCGGCAACGCGGCATCCTCGCTGTCGAAATGGAAGCGGCAGCCCTCTATGCGTTCGCTAAAGCTTGCGAAACCAAGGTTCTGTGTATTGCCCACGTAACTAACACCATGGGACAGACCGCCCAAGATTTCGAGAAGGGTGAAGCTGACGGAACGGCAGATGCGCTGGCGGTTCTAGCTGCCATTACGCGGGAGGTTTTTGTGCAGAATTTCGATCTGCACAAAAACCGGCGCTGAATTGGCTTTTATTGTGCAAAGCCCCTGCAAGGGAAGGGATTAGAGAGAAACGGAATGCATCGCCACCTCACCGGCCCTCTTGTCATTGCCACGCATAATCCCGGCAAGCTCGCCGAAATGCGCGAACTGCTGGCGCCCTACGGCATCGAGGCGCAATCGGCCGGCGAGTTGAAACTCGCCGAACCGGAAGAGACCGGCAAGACATTCGCCGAGAACGCGCGCATCAAGGCGGTCGCCGCCATGAAGGCGACCGGTAAGATTGCCTTCGCCGACGACTCCGGTCTGGTTGTCGACGCGCTTGGCGGCGAGCCGGGCATTCATTCGGCGCGCTGGGCCGGTCCCGACAAAGATTTCCGCTTCGCCATGAATCGCATTCAGACGCTGCTGATCGAAAAGGCCGCCAAGACGCCCGAGCAACGCCGCACACATTTCGTTGCCGCACTATGTCTGGCTTGGCCCGACGGCCACCTCGAAGAGTTCGAGGGCCGCGTCGACGGTGTCGCGGTGTGGCCGCCACGCGGCGACGCCGGGTTCGGTTACGACCCGCTGTTTTTGCCCGATGGCCACGACCGCACCTTCGGCCAGATGAGCGCGCTGGAAAAACACGGTCTGCCGCCGCACGGTAAAGGCCTGTCGCATCGCGCGCGGGCCTTCGTGATGCTCGCGGACGCTTGCCTTCGCAACGCCTGACGCGCAGAGAGGCGCATCTTGCGCACGCGTAAATTCGTTACAATTTTAAGTACTTGTCCGCAGCGGATTTGAAACGGCGCTGTCGCTGACGCGCGACGCAGCCTATACTGGTTAACATGACATTTACCACGAACACGCAGCCGTTCGCCGTCTACGTGCATTGGCCGTTCTGTCTGTCGAAGTGTCCCTATTGCGACTTCAACAGCCACGTGCGCCACGGCGGCGTCGACGAGCAGCGCTTCGTGCGCGCGTTCGAAGCCGAAATCGCCGCGACCAAGGCGCGCATCGGCGACCGCACCGTGTCGACCATCTTCTTCGGCGGCGGCACGCCCTCGCTGATGAAACCGGAGTCGGTGCAGGCGATTCTCGATTCAATTGCGAAACATTGGAGCGTCGCGCCCGATGTCGAGGTGACGCTGGAAGCCAATCCGACCAGCGTCGAAGCGACGCGCTTTCGCGGCTACCGCACCGCCGGCGTCAACCGAGTCTCGCTTGGTGTGCAGGCGCTCGACGATCAATCGCTGAAAGAACTCGGCCGCCTGCATACGGCGCAGGAAGCGCTCGACGCCGTCGCCATCGCGCGCGCGGCGTTCGACCGCTACTCGTTCGATCTGATCTATGCGCGGCCGCGCCAGACGCTCGACGCGTGGAGCGCTGAACTCAAGCGCGCCATCTCGGAAGCCGCCGAGCATCTGTCGCTCTATCAACTGACCATCGAGCCGGGCACGCCGTTCTTCGGCCTGCACAAAGCGGGAAAGCTGATCACGCCGGACGAAGACCTCGGCCGCGATCTTTACGACCTCACACAGCAAGTGTGCGGCGATGCGGGCCTGCCGGCTTACGAGATTTCCAATCACGCGCGGCCCGGCGCGGAGTGCCGGCACAATCTGGTTTATTGGCGCGGGCACGAATATGCCGGCATCGGACCGGGCGCGCATGGCCGTCTCAACATCGACGGCCGCCGCTACGCAACGGAGACCGACAAGAAGCCGGAAGGCTGGCTCGAGCGCGTCGAAGCGCAGGGCGTCGGCCTCACCGTCGACGAGAAACTGCAGCCCGGCGAAGTCGCCGACGAATTTCTGCTGATGGGGCTGCGGCTGGTCGAAGGCATCGAGCCGGAACGCTTCACCGCGATTTCCGGCCGCGATCTCGATCCGGCGCGGATTTCATTTCTGCGCGACGGCGGCGCGGTCGAGACCACGCAAGACGGCCGCCTGCGCGTGACGAAAAGCGGCTTCCCGCTGCTCGACGCGGTGGTCGCGGATTTGGCGGCATAACGCGCGTGATCCCGAAAAGGGGGAACCGGTTTTCGGACAAGATCACGCGCAAATAAAATTAAGTCCCGGGCGTAAACGACTTCGGCGCCGGGCTGACCGGACGGCCGCCGCCGGGCGCAACTTGCAACACGGACAGCCCGCGTTCGCAGAGGCCGTCGGAGCGGAAGCGGAAGATGCCGTCGATGCCGGCAAAGCCCGATGAATTGGTGAGGATCTGCTCGCTGAAGCGCTGCTGGCCTTGCGTCTTGACCAGCGCCGCGACCAGCGCCACCGCGTCATAGGCGAGCGTCGCGGTGCGCACCGGATCGTTGCCGTAGCGCGCGCGATAGCGGCCGGCGAAATTGCGGAAGCCGGTCGACTCGGGCGCGGCATACCAGCCACCTTCGACGCCGGGAGCCGCAGCAAGCCGGGCATCTTCCCACAGACCGGTGCCGAGCAACTGCACGCGTTTGGTGTTGACGCCGGCGGCGGTGAGCGCCTGCACGACTTGCGGCACCGCGTCGGGACCGTCGGCAATCATAATGCTATCGATGGCGCCGCCCTGCTGCGCCACGCGGCGGGCCGCTTCGGCAATGCGGCCGGGATCGGCCTGATATTTTTCAATCGCCAGCACGCGGCCACCGCGCCGCGCGACCTCCTGCTGGAGCGCGGCTTCGACCACGCCGCCATAGGCATTGTCAGGCAGCAGCGCCGCGAAAGAACGTTTGCCGCGCGATGCCGTATAGTCGACGATGCGCTTGACGTCGGACTCCGGCTGGAAGCTCAAGAGATAGACGCCGCGCGCGGCGACGCTGGCGTCGGTGGAGAACGCGATCACCGGAATGTTGCGATTGCGCGCGACGGCGCCGACCGCGCTCACCGACTGCGCGAACAGCGGACCGACGATGAGTTCGGCGCCTTCGTCGATCGCCTGTTGGGCTGCGAGCTGCGCGCCCTGCGGCGTGCCGGCGTCGTCCTTCACGAGCAACTGGATGTTGGGATCTTTGAATTCGTTGAGCGCCATCTCGGCGGCGTTCTTCATCGAGGTGGCGGCGATGCCGGCATTGCCTTGCGCCGACAGCGGCAGGATCAGCGCGACGCGGATTTGTCCCGAGCCGATATTGGCGCCCGCGCCCGGCTGTTCGACCGGCGGCGGAGCCGACCCCGCGCCGATCTGATCGAAGGAGGTGTTGGTGCAGGCCGCCAGCGCGAGCACAGCGGCGGCCATGGATAGCGTCATGCGCGCACGGCGAAACCCGCGCGTCATCATCGACCCCTCGTCCAGCGACGTTTCCGGCAATGGCCGCTCCCCAACGCGACGCGAAATTGGCAGTCCCACCTGTATCCCATTTTGACGTGGAAAAGTTAAGGCAATGAAAATAATAGAGAATTCGTCGCCGGTGACGCGCTCGGAGCCACCCTCTACAGTGCGCCGCATGGCCAAAGACAAAAGCGCGCAAGCGGACGGACGGTCGCGTCTGTATTCGCCGTTCGACACGCCCGTAGAGGCGCCCCGGGCCGAGGGCGGGCTCTATCTGGTGGCCACCCCCATCGGAAACCTGGGCGATATCAGCCTGCGCGCGCTGGAAGTGCTGGCGGCGGCCGACGTCATCGCCTGCGAGGACACCCGCGTCACCCGCAAGCTGACCGAGCGCTACGGCATCGCCACGCCGCTAATGGCCTACCACGAGCACAATGCCGGCGAGGCGCGGCCCAAGATCATCGCCCGGCTCGACGAAGGCCAGGCAGTGGCGCTGGTGTCGGACGCCGGCACGCCGTTGATCTCGGACCCAGGCTACAAACTGGTGCGCGCCGCGGTCGAGGCCGGGCATGGCGTCACGGCGCTGCCGGGGGCGTCGGCGGTGATGGGCGCGCTCAATGTGGCGGGCTTGCCGACCGACAAGTTTTTCTTCGAGGGCTTTCTGCCGCCCAGGCAAGTCGGCCGGCAAAAGCGCATCGCCGAACTGATCACGATCCCGGCGACGCTGGTGCTGTTCGAAAGCGGGCCGCGGCTCGGCGATGCCCTGGCCGATCTGGCGCAAGGCCTGGGCTCGCGCCAGGCTTCGGTGTGCCGCGAACTGACCAAGCTGCATGAGGAAGTCCGCCGCGGTGATCTGGCGGCCTTGGCCGAACATTATGCGGGCGATGCGGAGACGCGCGGCGAGATCGTCATTGTCATTGCGCCGCCTGCCGAGGACGCATTGAGTGCCGGCGATCTCGACGAGCTGTTGCGCCGCGCGCTGGCGCGCGTCTCGGTCAAGGACGCGGTCGGCGAAGTCGCGCTCGCCACCGGCCGCTCGCGCCGCGAGGTCTACCAGCGCGCGCTCGATCTCGAGAAAGAGCGATGACGCGGCCGCCCAAATCTTCTGCGCCAAAGCCGAAAGTGCTCAAGCCGGCGCCACGACCGGAAAGAGTGGCGGCGTTCGGCCTCGGCATTTCCGCCGAGAGCCGCGCCGCCGCCTGGCTGATCGCACATGGCTATCGGATCTTGGCGCGGCGCTTCAAATCGCCGCTCGGCGAAATCGACATCATCGCGGCGCGCCGGTACACGTTGATTTTCGTCGAGGTCAAAGCGCGCGCGACTTTGGACGACGCGGCGGAAGCCGTCACCGAACGGCAGAAGCAGCGCATCGCGGCAGCAGCCGAAATCTGGCTCGCCAATAATCCGGTGCCGGCCATTCGCGATATGCGGTTCGATGCGATCCTGGTCGCGCCCGGCAAACTGCCGCGGCATATTCAAAGTGCGTTTGAGAGCGCGTGATCCCGAAAAGTGGGCACCGGTTTTCGGACAAGATCACGCGCAAAGATAAAGACTATGCGCTGAGCCGCTCGAAGAACTGGTCGACCTGGCCGCGAATGCGGCCGGCGACATGGCCCAGATCGTCGGCCACGATTTTCACCGCGGCGGCGCTGGCGCGGGTGTCCTCGGTCGCGGAGCCGACCAGATTGACCTCCGCCGCGGTCTCGATGGTGCGCCGCGCCGCAGTTTCCACGCTGCGTGCGATCTCGCTGGTGGCGGCGCCCTGCTCGGTGACGGCGGCGGCAATGGCGCCGCTGATATTGCCGATTTCACGGATGGTGTGTTCGATCGCGGTGATCGCTTCGATCGAGCGCATGGTGGCGCGCTGCATGCCGGCGATCTGCGCGGTGATTTCTTCGGTGGCGCGGCTCGTCTGACCTGCAAGCGCCTTCACTTCGCCGGCGACTACGGCAAAACCGCGTCCGGCATCGCCGGCGCGCGCCGCTTCGATGGTGGCGTTGAGCGCCAGCAAATTGGTCTGCTCGGCGATATCGGTGATCAGCTTGACGACGTCGCCGATGCGGGCGGCCGCTTCGTCCAGTTCCTTGACCGCGAGATTGGTGCGGCCGGCTTCGCTCACCGCCTTGCTGGCGATGGCATTGGACTGGGAAACCTGGCGGTCGATCTCGTTAACCGAGGCCGACAGTTCATCCGCGGCCGAGGCGATGTCGCTGACATTCGAGGACGCCTCGCTCGAGGCCGCTTCGGCGCGCGTGGTTTTGGCCGAGGCATCGTCAGCGGCGGTGGCGAGCTGGGTCGATGCCGCCAGCATCTGGTCGGAGATGCGGCCGAGATCGGACAGCGTCGCTTCGACGTCGGCGGAGAAACGCGCGATCTCGCCGGACATCTGTTCCTGACGCTGGCTTCGGGTGGAGGCGTCATCGACCACGGTGCGATTGAGCTCTTCATTGTGCCGCATCGCGTTCTTGAACACGCCGATCGAGCGCGACAGCGCGCCGATCTCGTCGCTGCGATCGCCGTAGGGTATCGACACACCGGTTTCGCCGGCGGCGATCTTTTCAGTGACCTCGGTGATATTGGCGAGGGGCTGAGCCACGCTGCGCCGGATCATGATGACGCCGGCCGCGGCCAGCAGTACCGCGATGGCGGCAAGTATGCTCAACAGGATGGCGGTTTGACCGATGCCTTGGTCGATATGGTTATAAATCCGCACGGCGCGGTCGCTGTAAACTTTGCTGAGCTTTTCCAGATCCTGATTGAGCGCGTCGCGTGCGTCGGCGGGAAAATTCTTGTCGGCCCAGTCGCGGCCGGCGGCAGCGCCGGATTCGGTGGCGATGCGCGCCAGCTCCGACACGAAATTTTGGAATGTCGAAATCCGCACCGCGAATTGGCTGAAATAGGTGGCGTCGCTGGTGCGGACGCTGCCTTGCCAATCGGCGATCACGGCGCCGATCTGGTCGGCGATCTTGGTCATCGCGTCGGCACTTTTGCCGGCGGCATTGCGGTCCCGCGCCAGATAAATGCCGCGCGCTTCACCCATCACGGCGTAGATCAGGCCGTTGATGCGCTCAACGTTCCGGCCCCCGGCATTGGCGGATTCGAATTCGTCGGTCAGCGTCGCATGGTTGCGCGCGTTCGACACCGCGACCACCGACAGCGCCAGCGTCGCGATGGCCATCAATGCGAAGATCGCATAGAGCTTTGCGGCAATCGACAGCTTCGGCAGAATCACAGTCGCCCCACCCCGTGCCAGACAGGTCTAAGAGCCGCTATACTGGCGGAAAAGCGTTAACGGGTTGTTTGCCTTATTCGCTTACCCGCCCTTAAATTTCGCCGAAAAAGGTCGTTCATGAGCCTCAAAGTCGCAGTGCAGATGGATCCGATCCAGCGGATCAACATCAAGGGCGATTCGACCTTCGCTTTGCTGCTGGAGGCCCAAAAACGCGGCCATAAGCTCAGTTATTACACCACCGACCGGCTGGCGATGCGCGACGGCCGGGTGTTTTCGACGGTCGAGAGCCTGACGGTGCGCGACCAGGCCGGCGACCATTTCACGCTGGAGGCGCCGCGCCGCGTTGAAATGTCCGACTTCGACGTGGTGCTGCTGCGCCAGGATCCGCCTTTCGATCTGGCCTACATCACCAGCACGCATCTGCTGGAGCGCATCCATCCCAAGACGCTGGTGGTCAACGACCCCGGCCAGGTGCGTAACGCGCCGGAGAAGATTTTCGTCACCGAATTCTCCGACCTGATGCCGCCAACGCTGATCACGCGCGACCTCGCCGAGATCAAGGCGTTCCGCGCCGAGCACAACGACATCGTGATGAAGCCGCTCTACGGCCATGGCGGAGGAGCTGTTTTCCGTATTACGCACGACGACCTCAATTTCGGGTCGCTCTACGACATGTTTTCCGTGACCTTCCGCGAGCAATGGGTGGTGCAGAAATTTCTTCCCGCCGTGAAGCAGGGCGACAAGCGCATCCTGCTGGTCGACGGCGAATTCGCCGGCGCGGTCAATCGCGTGCCGGCAGCCGACGATCTGCGCTCCAACATGGTGCGCGGCGGCTCGCCGGCGGCGACCGACCTCACCGCTCGCGAACGCGAGATCGTGGCGCGGCTGGCGCCGGCGTTGCGTGAGCGCGGCATGATCTTCGTCGGCATCGACGTGATTGGCGACTGGATCACCGAGATCAACGTCACCTCGCCGACCGGCATCCGCTCGGTAAAAAACCTCGGCGGCCCCGACGCCGCGGCGCTGGTGTGGGATGTGATCGAGAAGAAACGTAAAGCCGCCTAACCGATCCTGCTCGTTCAGTGGCCGATCACGGCCTGCGAACGGCCCTCAGGACCGCAAAGCCAACCGGACTTGCTAGTTCGCCCAGTCGGCCAATGCCCGACCGAAGCCATCAAAGGCATAGGCGATGCGCGGCTCTTGCGGCTGCTGGTGGTGCATCTGCCAGAGCAATTCCTCGATGTCGCAATAGGCAGTTTCGGCCTCGATCCGGGCCTGCCGAGCCTGCTCCAGCTCAAGCGCCATCGCTTTGGTGTCG
>JANMSZ010000100.1:0-8266 GCA_031389925.1 Hyphomicrobiales bacterium
ACGCTGGCGCCCGCCGACCGACCGCTGCCGCTCGATGTGTCGCCGCTCAATGCCCGCGTCGACGTCTATCGTCACGGCGAGCCGCTCGATCTGCGCGGTCCGATTTTCCTCGCCGCGTTGGCGCTGCTGCTGCTCGACGCGCTGGTGGTGTTCTGGCTGTCCGGCGGCTTGGGCGCGCTGACCATGCGCCGCCGCGTCGCCGCGTCGTTGCTCATTGGCGGATTGCTCGGCGCCTTCGCGCTACACAATCCCGCGCAGGCGCAAACCTCGCCGCAGCCGCCGAAGCTTTCCGCGCAGCAAGAAGACTTCGCGCTGAAGGCAACGCAGCAGACTCATCTCGCTTACATCGTCACCGGCGACTCCGCGGTCGACGAAATCAGCAAGGCCGGCCTGCAAGGCCTCACGATGTTTCTCGCGCAACGCACCGCGCTGGAGCCGAGCGAACCGATCGGCCTCGATCCAGCGCGCGACGAACTGGCGTTCTTCCCGGTGATCTATTGGGCGATCTCGCCGGGCGCGCCGAAGCCGTCGCAGCAGGCGCTCGAGAAAATCGACAGCTACATGAAGCGCGGCGGCACGGTGCTGTTCGACACCCGCGACGCCATCGACGCGCCGCCCGGCGGCGAAATGCAGGGCCCCGGCATGGTGGCGCTGCGCTCGATCCTGTCGTCGCTCGACATTCCCGAACTCGAGCCGGTGCCGCGCGACCACGTGCTGACCAAGACGTTCTTCCTGATGAAGGACTTCCCCGGCCGCTTCACCAATGGCCAGCTCTGGGTCGAGGCACTGCCCGCGGATACCGAAGAAGATCCCAGCCGCCCGGCACGCGCCGGTGATGGTGTGTCGTCGATCCTGATCACGTCGAACGATCTGGCCGGCGCCTGGGCGATGCGGCCCGACGGCCAGCCGATGCTGCCGCTGGTGCCCGGCGAACCGCGGCAGCGCGAATTCGCCTTCCGCTCCGGCGTCAACATCGTGATGTACGCGCTCACCGGCAACTACAAAGCCGACCAGGTGCACATCCCCGCGCTTTTAGAGCGATTGGGCCAGTAAATGTTACTATTGACAATAGTAAATTCATATGAAAAGTTACTATCGCTTTCCGGCGATAGGAGTTTGCCATGAGCAAGTATGAACCGCTGCCCCAGTTCTTGGCTTCGGTAAGCGGTACAGCCCACCGAATGAGCTTTAGTGAAATCGAGCGTATTTTGGGGTTCAAGCTGCCCAGGAGCGCTTACGAGCATGAAGCGTGGTGGAGCAATAACGCGACCGGCCATTCGCATGCGCGTGCATGGCTGCAATTTGGCTGGCGCACAGAAGCCGTGGATCTTGCCGGGCGTAAAGTTACTTTCCAGCGTTCGGAGCGAGCAGACGTCTCCGGCGCGCCACAGCCAAAACACGATCCTTGGGGCTGCATGGCCGGCACCATCACGATTATGCCCGGCGTCGATCTGACCGCGCCTGCCGGCGATAAGTGGAATGCCGAGGCAGGGAGGCTGCTCAATGAGTGACCTCCTGCTCGACACCTGCGCCGTTCTTTGGCTCGCTCAGGGCGCGGATATGACGCCGGGGTCACGCACGGCTATTGCTGACCGCAACTTGAACGTCTCGCCGATCAGTGCGTGGGAGATTGCAAATCTCGTCCGCAAGGGACGTCTTGCATCTACGCTGCCAGTCGCGAACTGGTTCCATCAGACCATCGGCAAGATGGCTGCCGGTATGCCGCCGTTGAGCGTCGAAATTCTGACCGGCTCTTGCAGCCTGCCCGGTTCGCCGCCGGATGACCCAGCGGATCGAATTATCATTGCGACTGCGCGGCAAGCTGACATGACGGTCGTAACGCGCGATCGCCAAATTCTTGACTACGCGCGCGCAGGCCACGTTCGTACCCTGGTATGTTGAGCATGAACCTCGGCGTCTCATTCGCACCTTTGGTGCCCGCCTACGTGGTTTGGACCGCGCTCGGCGTCGCCGTGCTGATCTCGACGCTGCTGCTGGTCGCGCGCAGCCGCGGCGCACCGGTGCGGGCCATCGCGCTCGCTTTGCTGGTGCTGGCCTTGGCCAATCCGTCCCTGACGCGCGAAGACCGCGACCCTATCCCCTCCGTCGCCGCCGTCATCATCGACAAGAGCCCGAGCCAGGACTTCGGCGACCGCAACGCGCAAACCGAGGCAGCCAAGACCGCGATGGTCGAGCGGCTCAAGCGCATTCCGGGCCTGGAAGTGCGCGTCGCCGAAGCCGGCGCCGCCGACGGCGAAACCGACGGCACCCGGCTGTTCTCGGCGCTGTCGTCGACGCTCGCCGACGTGCCGCCCGACCGCATCGCCGGCGCCGTCATGATCACCGACGGCCGCGTTCATGACGTTCCGGCCGACGTCGCCGCGCTCGGCTTTGCCGCGCCGTTGCACGCGCTGATCACCGGCCACGCCAATGAGATCGACCGCCGCGTCGTGCTGACGCAGACGCCGCGCTTCGGCATCGTCGGCCAGGCCCAGACCATCGGCTTCAAAATCGAGGATCAGGGCGCCAATGCCGGTTCGGCCCAGGTCACGATCCGCCGCGACGGCGAGACGCTGGAAACCCGCAGCGTCGCCGTCGGCGCCGAAATCAAGATCAACATCCCCATTCCTCACGCCGGCGCCAACATCGTCGAAGTCGAAGCCGCGGCGCTCAACGGCGAACTGACGCCGATCAACAATCGCGCGGTGGTCTCGATCGACGGCGTGCGCGACAAACTGCGCGTGCTGCTGGTATCCGGCGAGCCACATGCCGGCGAGCGCACTTGGCGCAATCTCTTGAAGTCCGACGCCTCGGTCGATCTGGTGCACTTCACCATTCTGCGGCCGCCGGAGAAGCAGGACGGCACGCCGATCAACGAACTGTCGCTGATCGCCTTCCCGACCCGCGAGCTGTTCCAGCAGAAGATCTCGGAATTCCAGCTCATCATCTTCGACCGCTATGCGCGCCAAGGCGTGCTGCCGCTGATCTATTTCGACAACATCGCCAAATATGTGCGCGACGGCGGCGCGGTCATGATCGCGTCGGGTCCGGACTACGCCTCGCCCACCAGTCTGTGGCGCACGCCGCTGGACGTCATCCTGCCAGCGGAGCCGACCGGCGACGTCACCGAGAAAAGCTTCCAGCCGACGCTGACCGAACTCGGCAAGCGCCATCCGGTAACGCGCGGGCTGGAAGGCTCGGAAACCGATCCGCCGCATTGGAGCCACTGGTTCCGGCTGGTCGATATCCGCCGCTCGACCGGCACCAACATCATGCAGGGTCCCGATGGCAAGCCGCTGCTGGTGCTGGCGCGCGAAGGCGAAGGCCGTGTCGCGCTGATGCTGTCGGATCACATCTGGCTGTGGGCGCGCGGCTATCAAGGCGGCGGCCCACATCTCGACCTGCTGCGGCGGCTGTCGCATTGGCTGATGAAGCAGCCCGACCTCGAAGAGGAAGCCCTGCGGCTCATCGTCAACGGCCGCGACATCACGGTGCAGCGCCAGACCATGGCCGACACCGTGAATCAAATCACGCTGACCTCGCCGACCGGTGCGCAGCGCACGCTCAATCTCGGCGCTGTCGAGCCCGGGCTGTGGCGATCGACGCTCAATGCCAACGAGCTTGGCCTATGGCGCGCCACCGACGGCAAGCTGACCGCGCTCGCTAATGTCGGGCCGGCCAACCCGCGCGAGTTCGCCGAGGTGACGTCGACCACCGAGGTGCTGGGCAAGCTCGCCAACGCCTCGGGCGGCGACGCGCGACGGCTCGACAGTGGCAACGGGCTTGCCGTGCCGCGCGCGGTCGCGGTGCGCAGTAGCTCGACGTTCAAGGGCGAGGACTGGATCGGCATGAAGATGCGCGACGTCACGGTCGTGCGCGGCATCGGCGTGCTGCCGATTTTCGCCGGGCTGATCGGATTGCTGTTGTTGATCGGCTCGCTCGCCCTCACCTGGGCGCGCGAAGGCCGTTAAGCGGTTTCCCAATCCGGCCGGATCATCCCCGCGACGCCCTCGAATGCGCCGGGTGCCAATTCCGCCACCAGCAAGCGCGCCGGATCGACCGGGCCCGGCATCTTCACCTGACCCTTCGGAACGCGCTTGAAGCCGGACTTCGCATAATACGGCTCGTCACCGACCAGCAGCACCAGTTTGTGGCCTTTGACCTTGGCCTGCGCCAGCGCCGTCGTAATCAGCCGCGAGCCGACGCCGCGCTCGCGAAACGGCGGCTCGACCGTGAGCGGCCCCAGCAGCAGCGCCGCGGCGTCGCCGATATGAACCGGCGTCAGCCGCACCGAGCCGATCATCAACGAGCCGATGCGCGCGGTGAACGACAGCTCGAGCAGATGACCCCTGCCCTCGCGAATGCGATAGGCGCTGCGCGCATAACGGCCCGGGCCGAAAGTGCGCTCGTGCAGCCGCTCGATCGCCAATGCGTCGTCGGCGGTCTCCGGCGTGATGGTCAGCGACAGTTCGCTCATACGTGAAACGCTTGCCCCGCATTTGGTGGTTGAGCGATTAGCACTTGGGCCGATTCTGGTCCATCGCCCGTGGCGTTATGGCCCGCAACGTCCTAAATGACTAGCGACGTAACGGGAGCACTGGAAATGGGACTGCTGGTTGACGGCGTTTGGCAACAGGACGGGCAGCGCACCAAGGACGGCCATTTCATCCGCCCGGCCTCAGGCTTCCGCAATTGGGTGACGCCCGACGGCGGCGCCGGACCTTCGGGTACAGGCGGCTTTGCCGCCGAGAGCGGCCGCTATCACCTCTACGTTTCGCTGTCCTGCCCCTGGGCGCACCGCACCGTCATCTTCCGCAAGCTCAAGGGCCTCGAGAACGTCATTTCGTTATCGAATGTCTCCCCTGACATGCTGCAGGATGGCTGGACCTTCAACAAGGACGAAGGCTCCACCGGCGACGACGTCAACGGCAAGGGCAAGCTGTCGGAAATCTACGTGCTGGCCGATGCGAAATATACCGGACGTGTCAGCGTCCCCGTGCTGTGGGATAAAAAGAAAAAGACCATCGTCAACAACGAGTCGTCCGAGATCATCCGCATGCTGAACTCGGCATTCGATGCCTTCACGAACGTGCACACCGACTACTATCCGCAGATATTGCGCGCTGAGATCGATCGCATCAACGACCTCGTTTACCCGAACGTCAACAACGGCGTGTACCGCGCAGGCTTTGCGACGACACAGGAAGCCTACGAGAAAGCATTCCGCGGCATCTTCGATACGCTCGACGAGCTAGAGCAGATTCTCGGCAAGCAGCGCTATCTCGCCGCTAACACGGTCACCGAGGCCGACTGGCGGCTATTCACGACATTGATCCGCTTCGACGCGGTTTATTATTCGCACTTCAAGTGCAATTGGCGGCACATCTACGAGTATCCGAACCTGTCGAATTACGTGCGCGATCTGTATCAGGTGCCGGGCGTGTCCGAGACCGTCAGTCTCCAGCAGATTAAGCGGCACTATTACGCCAGCCAGCGCCACGTGAACCCGACCGGCATCGTTCCGGTTGGGCCCCAGCTCGACTTCGCCGCGCCGCACGGTCGCGCGAGGTTTGGGTAAGTTTCTTCAATTTTCAAACAGCCAAGCTTCAATCAGGCAAGCGTCATCGCCCGTATTCCAAAAGGGCGCACTTATGCGCCCGTATTATTTGAGCGGCGCCGGGTACGCCGTGACCCTTGCCCCATTTTCGGGGCGCTTCCTTCGCCCCTCGAGCCAAAGCCCGAGGGAATGGAGCGCCGAGCGGCGCAACCATTAGCCTTCCGCCTTGCGGCGGTCGCGCCGTGCGAAGGCGCGTCGCCACTCGGCGCTCCATAGGCGGCTTTTCTGTCCCCGGGACCGTAACTTCCGTGTGCGCAGCGGAGAGCTCTTCACTCCCCCGATCCGGCGGCTTTCGCCGCCTTCGCCGCCACCCGTGCAGCCATTCAAGGCAGCTCCCCGTAGTGAGAGCGGACGGTGACCCAGGGCCTCCCGAGTGCAGGGTTACGAGCCCTGCCCGCAGGCGCCGCAGCCCCTCCCGCCCTCGCTTGCGTCTCATGAGAACGCCCTCGGATGGAGAGGATGAAGCAAGATTATATTCAGTAGGAATTAAAGTCAAGAGGCAAATAATGGGTTGTGCGCTAGGCTGGCGCGTTCCGAATCAAATTCAGCAATTTATCGGATGAATTTTCAGCTCATAACTAAGACCAAATTGATGGTGCTCGATTCGTCGCACCTTGGCGTAATTGCGTCGGACAAATTCTCAAACGAAGCTTCCCGTCGAAACGACGCGGAACGGTTTGAGGAGGCGTTACTTCATAAGGGATATTTATTGCTCATATCGTGGCATCATATTTATGAATTGCTCAAACATCGAGACGAGCGGACAGCGACCAAGCGGGCGGCATTCCTTCGTTCGCTACCAGTAGTTTGCTGGATAGAAAGCTTCAGTGAGAAGAACCAATTCGGATCGGTTTTGGACATTCTTATCGCAGAGACCCAAGCCGCATGGGAGATGCAAAAGGCAACACCCGTTATGATCCGGGCCGCGGCTGAAATGAAGCTTATCAAACACGGCTCCGGTGCGGACATCAGCCTAGCGATAGAAGTCTGGCATCAATTAAAGGATGAACTATTCAAGCGAGAGGCCCGCGACCGTGAACTGATTGCCTTATCTCGGTCCACGCAATTCGATATTTCAAGAACCAAAATTTCTGAGTGGCTCAATCAACAACTCAGATCACCCCAGGAAGCAGCAGCGCACCTAAAAAAATTTAGAAAAAATCTCGTCGAAGAAATAGCGACGCGTGGAGACAAAAAGATTCCAGACGCCACCAACGTAGCAGACAAGTTTCTAGAAAACATTCGGAATGAATACAAATTTCTGAAAAGACACCAGAATAATCCCGGATTACAGGTCCTCCTGAGACACGGAATCGAGATTAGCGATTTGGCTAAAGATCCCACTATGGGTGAGCTTACAGACCTAGCAATGTTCCGAAAGCAGTTAGAAGTGGCAAACAGGAAACTGGGTCTCCCTTGGAAAGAGCTCAAAGATACGGTGTCTATGAGTCAGTTACCATCTTGGATAATTCAAGATGCCTTACGAAAATATGGACAAGACCTTCCGGAGCGGAAAGGGAGCGAACTTTCAGACGCGCACCTAGCCTGCTTGTCGGCGTATGCTGACATTACGTATGTGGATAAGCGGACATTTGAAAATTTTACCAGAGCGCGAAAAAAGTCGCCGACGTTCGCAGCAATTACGCGTTCGGTGCACAAAGCTAGTCGCTACCAAGACGTACTAAATCATCTTTAGTGTGCAACCGGATTAGCGCAGCGCAATCCACCGTTCGTCGGGAGTGGCGGGTTACGCCTTCGGCTAACCCGCCCTACGCTCAAGCGCTGGGTCCCCGCCTTCGCGGGGGCGACGATTGGGGCTCACCACACCTCGCTCACCGCCACACCCGCAAACACCTCGGCGATCCGCGCGCGGGTGGCGCGGGTGGTGTCGTCCGGCAGCGCCGTCGAGCGCGAAAAATCCGTGGGCGATGATTTCGTAGTCCGGCTTAGGCTGACGCTCCTGCACGAAGTCGCGCACGATGAACATCACGACATGGTCGCGCCGTGACTCCCGGTTGTTGAAAAACACGCCGTGCAGCTTCGGCGCGCCGGCGAGTTTGATGCCGGTCTCTTCGAGCAGTTCGCGCGCCAGCGCCGCGCCGACGGCCTCGCCGCGGTCGACGCCGCCGCCCGGCAGATGCCAGCCCGGCACGTAACTGTGCTTGACCAGGAAGACGCGGCCGGCGCCGTCGATCACCATGGCGCGCACGCCGGTCGTCGTGCCGTGCGCCAGACGGCGGTATAAATGCAGCAGCGGCCGCAGGGCCGGCCACAGCGCATACGGCAAAGACTGCAAGTTCATCGGCCCTCTATGCCGCACGGCCGGTGAGCGGTCCATAATGACCCCTCTCCCCCACAAGGAGGGAGAGAAGGGAGAGCCGCGCTGGGAGAGGACAACCGGCACTTCCTTTTGAGAATCGTTCTAATATATAAAGACGTAGCCCCCAAAGGACCCCGCGCGTGAAGAAATTCTCCGAATTGACCGAACAGGAAGTGCTGGCGCTGGCCATCACCAACGAGGAAGAGGACTGCCGCATCTACCGCGGCTTCGCCGAAGGCCTGCGCGAACCGTTTCCGTCCTCGGCCAAGGTGTTCGACCAGATGGCGGACGAGGAAGTCATCCACCGCACGCGCCTCTACGACCTCTAC
>JANMSZ010000109.1:0-3285 GCA_031389925.1 Hyphomicrobiales bacterium
ACCGGCATAGAACGGCTGGATGTGGTGGGCGTTCAGCGGCTCGGCGCCGTGCTCGCCGGCCAGCAATGGCGGGGTGGTGGCGAGAATCTTGGCGTTGGTACCGCTCGCGGTCACCTTGAATCCCATGCTCTCGCCGTCACCGATCGGGTCGACCGTGAGCTGGCCGCCGCGCGGAATCGACTGGCCGGCGATCAGGAGCATGTTGAGCAGCAGTTTCACCTTGTTCTTCACCATCAGCACGCGCGGCAGGTTCCAGGCGAGCTTGGTCTTTTCATCTTCCAGAAAGCCGCGCGCCACGGTCTGGGCATCGCCGAGGTCGATCTGGGAGCCGGCCGAGCCGGCCGCGCCGAAGGCGATGCGGCAGAACTGCAGCTTGGCCGAGGCGTTGTTGGCGCTCTTCTTGATGAGCTCCATCGCGAAGTTCTTGGTTTCCTCGTCCTTGGCTTCCTCCAGGACTTCCAGACCGTTGACGATGGCGCCGACCGGGCTGATCAGGTCGTGGCAAACGCGCGAACATAGCAACGCGGCAAGATCGAGCGCCTCGATGGAAGATCCGGACATGGACTGCTCTCCGCTGGACGTGCAGGCTGCAGAACGATTGGCGAATCGCCAAAAGTGCGGCTTGTGGGCGTGATACACCGCACCCACTCAACCGCCAAGGACCGGCGAAGGGCAATTGGGGCACTGCAAGGCGTGACAGGCGCACAAGAAATCACCGCGCAACTGGCGGAACAGCATCTGGACGCTTTGACGGACATCGTGGCGCGCGCGGCAGCCGCCACACTGGCAACGCCGTTCGACGCGGTCGCCAGCCGAATCAAAAACGACCTTTCGCCGGTCACAGCCGCCGACGAGGCGTCCGAGGCGCTGATCGTCGAAGGCCTCGCCGGCCTGCTGCCCGGCGTTTCAGTGATCGCGGAAGAAGGCGCGGCCCGCAAGCTGCCGGACAGCATCGGCGCGAGTTTCGTCATTGTCGATCCACTCGACGGCACCCGGGAATTTCTCGCCGGCCGCGACGAGTTCACGGTCAACGTCGCTATCGTGACCCATGGTGTCCCGATCGCCGGACTGATCGCGGCGCCGGCGCGGGGTCTGCTGTGGCGCGGCATCGTCGGCAAAGGCGCCGAGCGGCTGCATCTGCGGATCGGCTCGGGCCAATCCAGTCCATTTGCAAAAGCCTATGGCCGCACCCCGATCCACACGCGGCCGGCGCCCGGGCGCCTCACTGTCGCGACCTCGCGCAGCCATCTCGACGAGGCGACCGAGGATTTCCTGGCGCGGCTGCCGTTGGCCAAACGCTATCTCTGCGGCTCGTCCGTGAAGTTCTGCTACCTCGCCCAGGGCGAGGCCGATGTTTATCCGCGGCTGTCGCCGACGCGGGAGTGGGACGTGGCGGCCGGCTGCGCCATCTTGGCCGCCGCCGGCGGCCTGGTGACCACGCCACAAGGCGGCCCGCTGCCGTTCGGGCGCCTGAAAGAGAAATTTTTGGTGCCCGGCTTCATCGCTCTGGGCGATCCGACGACGTTGGCGTCGATGCCGGCGGTGACGGCCGCTTGACCAACTAGGTCAACCTCCAATACCGCGCGCAACCTCTGGCCATTTGCGCTCGGCGCTTTCGATGTAGCGGCCGGGATCGGCGACGAAGGTGAGCCGCGCCGCGTCATTATAAAAGATGTAGAGCCGCCCGGCCGCCACGGCCCAGAACAGCGGATGGCCGGGGACCGACGTGCCGCGGGCGATCGCCACCGGATCGTAGCCGCCAAAGCGCGGCGCATAGACCTCCGGATTTTCAACGAAAGCCGCCCGGTTGCCCTCGTTGGCAAAACGCCAGACCACGCCGCCCCGGCTGAATTCCAACTCCGGCCGGCCGAATTTCGGCTTGTTGTCGGTGAAATAGGCGACCGGATCGAAACCGCTGAGGCCGAGACCCGTGTGGGCATTGACGACCGTGCGCTCCGGAACGGCCTGGGCCTCAGCGCCCGTGCCTAAACCGGCGGCCAAAGCGAGCCCCAGCGATAGCGCCGAGAAGAGCGACAAGGCTAGACCTGACTTCCGTTGCTGCCGTGCTGCCGTCATAGTCCTGACAATAGATGTGAGCGATTCGGGACCGGTATTCGCCGCCACATTACTGCCGCCTGGATGAGCATACGGTTAAGCCAGCTTGGGGGCTCGTCGTCACAAATGGAGCATTCGATGCGCGCCAAATTGCGGTTTGCGGCCTTCGCGCTGTGCCTGCTTGGCTTTGGACCCGATTTTGCCCTGGCGCAGGGACAACCGCCTCTGGTGCAGAACCAACCCCCGCCGCCACAGAACCGGCCCAGCACGTTCGCGCCCGGGGAATTGGTCAACGAGGGTCACCGCTTTTTCGGAACGGTGTCCCGCGGTCTGGCGGAGGTCGTCGAAAAGGCCGTGAGCCGCTGGGGTCAGCCCAACGGCTATATCCTCGGCCAGGAAGGCAGCGGCGCTTTCATCGTGGGCCTGCGCTATGGCGACGGCAAGCTCTACACCAAGAACGCCGGCGACCGCCGCGTGTTCTGGGAAGGCCCTTCGATCGGCTTCGACACCGGCGGCGAAGGCGCCCGCACCATGATGCTGGTCTATAATCTGCCGGCGACCGAGAGCATTTATCAGCGCTTCGGCGGCATCGACGGTTCGGCCTATTTCATCGGCGGCTTCGGCATGACCGCGCTCGGCAATGGCGACATCGTCGTGGTGCCGATCCGCTCCGGCGTGGGCCTCCGGCTCGGCGCCAATATCGGCTATCTCAAGTTCACGCCGAACGCGACCTGGAACCCGTTCTGATCCGGCCTTTGCGTCTTATTACTTTCCGCGCCTTGCGTCTTATTACTTAATGCCGGCCTGACGAGTTTCTCGCGACGGGCCGGCGGGTTTAGGTTAATCTCCACTTATCCTGGCAGCGATAAACCCTCCATGCGATGGTTTCCGTGGGGTTGCCGGGACTTGGGTAAGTTTGGAGAAGAGTTTCATGATTGAACCGATCATGTTTTTCGGGATCGGCTTCCTGGTCGCAGCCCTGATCGGGCTCGTCGTTGTCCCCCTTGTCCATGGCCGCGCCGTACGCCTGACCATGCGCCGCCTCGAAGCGGCGACGCCTTTGTCGATGGCCGAAATTCAGGCCGACAAAGACCAACTGCGCGCCGAGTTCGCCATGTCGACACGGCGGCTTGAAGTCAGCGTCGAAAACCTCCGCACCAAGAGCACCAGCCAGCTTGCCGAACTCGGCAAGAAGGGCGACGCCATCAACCGGCTCAAGATCGAGCTCGG
>JANMSZ010000119.1:0-4766 GCA_031389925.1 Hyphomicrobiales bacterium
GAAGGACGCGACATCAGCCGGCCGAAATGGCGCTGCAAGTTTTTCTGCGCCGGGCCGAAGGGCTCGACCGTATTGGCGTAGAACAACGCCGGCGACGCGGCGCAGTCCGCCAGGCTGAAGTTTTCGCCAACCGCCCAGGTCTTGTTGGCCATTTCCTGATCGATGATCCCGTAGACCCGCCGCAGCGATGTCCTCGCCTCCTCGACGCCGAAAGGATCGGTAGCGCCGGCGGGACGCAGCCGGTCGCCCACGATCTTCTGCATCGGCAGATGGACGTAGAGATCGTAGAACCGGTCGCGTATCCGCGTCTGCCAGGCGAGATCGGGATCCGCCGGCACAAACCGCGTCGGACCCGGATAGTAAGTATCCAGATATTCGATGATCACGGTCGACTCCGCGACGGTGCAATTCCGCGCTTCGTCGCGCAGCACCGGAAATTTCGCCATCGGCCACAGCAAACGGAGCGCGGCGCTCGATTTTTCGTCCGACAGATCGACGTAGACCGGCTCGAACGGAGTCTGCCCTTCATACAGAGCGATAAGCGCCTTGTGGCAGAACGACGACAGCGGATGGTAATAGAGTTTCAGCGACATGGATCGCCCTTATTGCCCGTAGTTACTGCGCCACCAGGATCATCCACTGCACACCGAACTTGTCTTTCAGCATGCCGAAGCTGGGTGAGAAAAAGGTCTTGCTCGCCGGCATGGTAATCTCGCCGCCCTCGGCGAGCGCTTTGATCAGTCTGTCGTTCTCGGCTTCGGTCTTGGTCTCGATCGAGAGCGCAAAGCCTTCGAATTTCGGTTGGCCTTTGTTGTAGCCGTCCGAAATCATCACGCCGGTTTCGCCGATGGTCAGGTAGGCGTGCATGACCTTGTCCCCGGCGCCGGGTGCGCACGAACCCTCGGGCGCCTCCTTGAATCGCATCAACATGCCGACCGTGGCGCCGAGTGTCTTCTTGTAGAACTCGATCGCCTCGTCGGCGCGACCGTCCATCATCAGATAAGTCTGCACTTGCATTGGATTACTCTTCCTTGCTGTTTCTCGACCTTGACAAATACGTTGATATCAACCTATACTGCGTCATGTCAACCCGTGAATTGCCGCCACTGCCTTTCACCGCAACCATTGAAGTCCGCGATGCTTGTTTGTGCCTGCATGTGCAGCGCGCCGCGCGCGCCTTGGCGCGGAAATTCGACGAGGTGCTGCGGCCACTCGATCTCACCCATGGGCAATTTTCGCTGCTGACGTCGCTCAATCGGCCCGAGCCGCCGACGATCAGCAGCGTTGCGGCGCTGCTGGCGATGGACCGCACGACGCTGACCGCCAATCTCAAGCCGCTGGAACGGCGCAAGCTGCTGAAGATCGCGGTCGATAAAGAGGACAAGCGCAGCCGTCGCCTGGTCATCATGCCCGCGGGGCGCGCTTTGCTGAGCAAGGCTTTCCCGATCTGGAAGCAGGCTCACGTCGAGGTCGAGTTCCGGATTGAGCATGGCAGCGCCGACGACCTGCGTGCCGCGTTGCGTGCTTTGGCCTAGGCAAGACTTAGATTTGATTGCACTGATTGCAATGCAATCAGCCCTATGCTAAGTCACTAAATCTACAGTGGATTTGGCCATGGCTTCACTCACCATCCGGCAGCTCGACGAGCGTCTGAAGAAGCTTTTGCGCCTGCGCGCGGCCAAGAGCGGCCGTTCGGTCGAGGACGAAGTACGCATGATTTTGCGCGCGGCGGCGGATGAGACCGGGACCGAAGTGCTGGAGCGGTTCGACCCGCCGGCGCCGCGAACGACGCGCCGCGCCGCCGCCGCGCCGGATACCAAGCGCGTGCTGCTGATCATCGGCGGCGGCATCGCCGCCTACAAATCGCTCGACCTGATCCGGCGGCTGAAGGAGCGCGGCATCGCCGTGCGCTGCGTTCTCACCAAAGCTGCCGAGCATTTCGTCACGCCGCTGTCGGCCGGCGCGCTGCTCGGCGAGCCGGCGTTCACCGAGCTCTTCGACGCGCGCAGCGAATTCGACGTCGGCCATATTCGTCTGGCGCGCGAGACCGACTTGATCGTGGTCGCGCCCGCCACCGCCGACCTGATGGCGAAAATGGCCGGCGGTCTGGCCTCCGATCTCGCCACCGCGGTGCTGCTGGCGACCGGTGCGAAGATTCTTCTGGCGCCGGCGATGAACCCGCTGATGTGGTCCAACAAGGCGACGCAGCGCAATCTCGCGCAACTTGTCGCCGACGGCGTCGCGCTGGTCGGCCCGAACGAAGGCGAGATGGCGGAATCCGGCGAGCGCGGCGTGGGCCGCATGGCCGAGCCGCTGGAAATCGCTGCCGCCGCCGAGAAACTATTGAGCGCGCGCGCAAACCGGCCGCTGGCCGGCACGCGCGTGCTGATCACGTCGGGTCCAACGCACGAGCCGATCGATCCGGTGCGCTATATCGCCAACCGCTCTTCCGGCAAGCAGGGCCACGCCATTGCGGCGGCGGCAGCAGAAGCCGGCGCCGATGTGACGCTGGTCAGCGGCCCGGTGAACCTGCCCGATCCGCCGGGCGTAACCATCGTCAAAGTCGAGACCGCGCGCGAGATGCTGCAGGCAGTCGAGCGCGCGCTGCCGGCCGACGTGGCGATCTTCGCCGCAGCGGTGGCCGACTGGCGCGTCGCCCATGCCGGCGAGCAGAAGATCAAAAAGAAAGCCGGCCAGGCGACGCCGGACTTGTCGCTCACCGAAAATCCCGACATCCTGTCGGCCGTCGCGCATCGCAGGTCGCAACGGCCCACACTCGTGATCGGCTTTGCCGCGGAAACCGAAAACGTCGCGGCCAATGCCAAAGACAAACTCGCGCGCAAAGGCTGCGACTGGATCCTCGCCAACGACGTGTCGCCGCAAACCGGAATCATGGGCGGCGACAGCAACACCATTCAACTGGTGACGGCCAAAGGCATCAAGGCCTGGCCGCCGCAGACCAAACAGGACGTCGCCGCGATGCTGATCGCGCGCATCGCCGCGGAGATCGAGAAGCAATGACCACCGAAGTCCGCGTCATGCGGTTGCCCCACGGCAGCGACCTGCCGTTGCCGTCCTATCAAAGCGCGCTCGCCGCCGGCATGGACTTGATGGCCGCGGTACCGGCCGACGCGCCACTCGTCATTGCGCCCGGCGCCCGCGCTTTGGTGCCGACCGGCATCGCAATCGCGCTGGCCGAAGGTACGGAAGGCCAAGTGCGGCCACGCTCCGGGCTTGCCATGCGCCACGGGCTGACGGTGGCCAACGCACCCGGCACCATCGATGCCGATTACCGCGGCGAGATTCAGGTGCTGCTGGTGAATTTGGGCAGCGAATCAGTGAATATCACGCGCGGCATGCGAATTGCGCAGTTGGTCGTTGCAGCCGTAGCGCGAGTGCAGTTGCGAGAGGTGGCTTCGCTCGGCGAAACACCCCGTGGCAGCGGCGGATTCGGTTCCACCGGGGGTTGAAACGCAAAGTTTGGCGTTTGGTGCTAGACGGCTGGCTGACTGTAGCCTATTACCACTGCAATTAGTTGCAAGTGGTGCCACTCATGCCGCTGGTGTCTCGCAAGGGCATTCTTGCCATTGCCGCCGTTATCGATGTCGCGATCCACGCCAATGGACGCCCGGTGTCAGCCAAAGCTTTGGCGGCGCGCCACAAGCTTCCGCCCCGCCATCTCGAGCCGGTTCTGCAAGCCCTGGTGCGCGACGGCATCCTGAAAGGCGTGCGCGGACCGCACGGCGGCTACGAACTGGCCCGCGAACGCAAGAGCATCACCGCCGAGGATATTCTGCGCGCCGCCGGCAGCGCCGAAGAAGCCGGCGAGCCGCCACTGCCCACATCGACGCTGGTCAACGACGTCGTGCGACCGGCATTGGCCGAAGCCGAGCGGACCTTCTCCGCGGCGCTCGGCCGGATCAATGTCGAAGACATTGCCAAGCAGGCCGAAGGCCTGAAGTGATGAAGCAGGCCGAAGGCCTGAAGTAGCCACACCGGCCCGCCAAATATCACGTTCACGATCTGGACTCTTTCGGCGCGATTCCCCGAGGGAGTAAAGTCCAGCGATTCGTGGACGGTGTGGCGGACACCGCTCCCTCATCCCTGGGGCAAGCCTGAATGCCGGAGACAATCCGGGCGGCGAACGAGAGGCTGCGTTCTCGTCCTCGGCAGGGCGGTCTGCGGGTCGCCGTCCTGATCGCAAATTTTTGCTGGGTCACCGTCGCACAGGCCGACGCGGACAGCGGCGTCCCTGACACAATCGACAACACCATCACCACCATCACCGCGCTCGGCCAGCCACAGCTCGCCAACCTGACGCTGACATTGGGGCTGCTGATCTTCGCCGTGCTCGCCACCATCGCCTTACTGCGCGCGCGCCGGGCGGCCGATCGCGCGCAAGCCGCAGCGCGCGACCAGGCGATGGAGCGCAACGCGGAGATCGACCGGCTCAAGACGCTGCTGTTGTCGGAGCCGCAGGTGCTGGTCGCTTGGGCGGCGGCGACCGACGAGATCGACATCCTCGGCGACACCGGGCTGATCGTCGGGGACCACCTGCCTGAACGCGTGCTGGCGTTCGGCGCCTGGCTGGAACCCGCCGCGGCGCAGCGCATGGAGCACGCGGTCGACACGCTGCGCGCCGATGGCCGCAGCTTCGTCATGACGCACACCACGACGGCCGGACGCCCGATCGAAGCCGACGGCCGCGCCGTCGGCGGACGCGCGGTGCTGCGGCTGCGCGACGTCAGCGGCATCGAGCGCGAATT
>JANMSZ010000180.1:0-7003 GCA_031389925.1 Hyphomicrobiales bacterium
GCGCGCGCTGAGCGTCAGCGCCGACTGTCCGGCGGGCACCATCGGCATCGGCACCGCGGCCGGCGGTCCGAGCGCATTGGGCGCGCCAGGCGCGGGCCCGCCGGTGCCCGGCGAAATCTGGCCGCTCGACGGCGACGTCGAAAACAACGAACTTTGCGCCAGCGCGGCTCCCGGCGCGGTCAGCGCAAGCAGCAGCGACGCTAGACTGGCGATTATGAATCTCAGGCTCATCACGGTAAGTTTTCGGCGCAAATCGCGGCGATTTCAAGCCGATAGGCCGGTTTGTCACCCTGGAAACGCTATGCTAGGCGCAAACTTAACGCTCTCATCGAGGTTTGAAATCCCGACATGCCAGATTCCTTGCCAGACGCCTTGCACCTGCTCAAGACCCGCCGTTCGGTCAAGCCGATGGAAATGATCGCCCCGGCGCCGAGCGAGCCTGAGATCGACACCCTGCTGACCATTGCCTCGCGCGTGCCGGATCACGGCAAGCTGACGCCGTGGCGCTTCATCGTATTTACCGGCGATGCGCGGCTCGCCGCCGGCGACGTTATCTCGGACGCTTTCCGTGCCAATCGCGCCGACGCCACGCCGGAGCAGATCGAATTCGAGCGCCAGCGCCTGGCGCGCGCGCCGCTGGTGATCGCGGTGGTAAGCCGCGCCGCGCCGCACGTGAAAATCCCGGAATGGGAGCAGCAATTGTCAGCCGGCGCGTCGGCCATGAACCTGGTGAATGCGGCGCACGCGATGGGCTATGCCGCGAGCTGGATCACCGAGTGGTATGCCTATGACCGCCGCGTGCTCGACGCGCTGGGTTTGACTGCGAACGAACGCATCGCCGGCTTCGTCCACATCGGCACGCCGGTAAAGCCGCCCGAGGAGCGCGACCGGCCGAAGCTCGAGACCATCGTCACGCGGTACGCGACTCCGACGAAGTGACCCGCCCGGCCGCCTGACACCCAGGGAACCAGACCCCATTGCCGTACTTAACCATAACGTAATCAGGCCGGCGCACCCTCTTAGTCACGGTTCGGTCATAAGACTCCGCCAACAGCCTTCACCATGACGCTCTGAAGGGTGTTGCCGGCCGCCCCGTCCGGTTCGAGAATCGGGGCAAAGGGGACTTCGCTTTGGTATTCGAGGGACTTTTTTCGCGCATGCGCGGCAGCGGCGATCGCGCCGCCGAGGCGACGCCGCAGTCCGAGCCTGCCGCCACGCGGCCGAGCATCGGGCTGGCGCTGGGCGGCGGCGCCGCGCGCGGCTTTGCGCATATTGGCGTCATGCAGACCCTCATCAAGCACGGCATCGTGCCCGACGTTATCGTCGGCACCTCGATCGGCGCCGTGGTCGGCGGCTGCTACGCGGCCCAGCAACTCGAGGGCCTCGAGGAATGGTCGCGCAAACTGACCGTCCGCAATATTCTGAGCTATCTCGACATCAACTTGTCCGGCACCGGCCTCATTCGCGGCGGTCATCTCGCGGCTGAGCTTGAAAAAAGCCTCACCGATCAGCGCATCGAGGATTTGCCGATCCGCTTTGCCGCCATATCCACAGAATTCAACACCGGTCACGAAATCTGGCTGACGCGCGGACGGCTCGCGGACGCCTTGCGCGCGTCCTACGCCCTGCCCGGCATCTTCCCGCCGGTGAAGATCGGCGGCCGCTGGCTGGTGGACGGCGCGCTGGTCAATCCGGTGCCGGTATCGGCGGCGCGCGCGCTCGACGCACGGCTGGTGATCGCAGTCAATCTGAATTCCGATCTGTTCGGGCGGGGCACCATCATCGCCAGTCACGGCTCCGACGAGAGCGACGAACCGCCGCCTCTGGTGCCGAAAGCGAACGGCATCCTCGGCATGTTCGGCGGCGAGAGCCTGCTACGGCGGCAGTTTGTCGGCCGTGAAGGCAGTCCGGGCATTCCCACGGTCATGATGGAAGCCTTCAACGTCATGCAGGACCGCATCACGCGCGCGCGGCTTGCCGGCGATCCGGCCGACGTCATGATCAGCCCGCGGCTCGGTCCCATCGGCATGTTCGATTTTCATCGCGCCGCCGAAGCGATCGCGATCGGCGCCGAGGCGACCGAAAAGGCCATCGAGTCCATCACCGAGGCCGTGACCGCGCTGTCGCAGCACTACGGCACCAACGGCCACGGTAAATAGAACGTCTTATTTGCGCGGGACCGCACTAAGCCGTCCTAATGTAGTCGCGCAGCGCGTCCGTCTCGCTTTCGATTTCCTCGACGCGCTGTTTCACCACGTCGCCGATCGAAATCAGGCCGACCAAGTGGCCTTTGCTGACCACTGGCATGTGGCGGAATTTACCCGCCGTCATGAGCTCCATGATAGTGGCGAGGTTGTCTTCCTCGGTGCATGTCGTCACTTCGCGCGTCATCACCTGCCCGATCGGCAGCGCCAGCGCGGCGGCGCCGTGTTGCGACAGCGCCCGCACGATATCGCGTTCCGATAAAATCCCGGCGATGTGCCCGCCCGCACCCTTGATAAGAACCGCGCCGATCCGGTTGGCGCTCAGCAATTGCGTTGCCGCCGCGAGATCCGCGGTGGGTTCGATGCAGACGATTTCGCCGCCTTTTGCAGCCAGGATCGCTTTGACGTTCATTGACAGCCTCCCTAGCGCTTGAGCCCGAGAAATTCCGGACATGATCAAGCGAGACGAGAAACGCGCCCGGCTGCGGGGACGACCCGCGATTCCGGGCCATAGACAAAAGTAGTATGTCAACGATCCTGCCGCCGGAGTGGTTCCGTCAAGCACAATCGTCACATGGCTGTGCACTGGCGCCGGTGTGGCTAATGCCGCGTTGCGTCCAGATCGTCGTATCGCGGCTGGGTCGGCGGCGTCTTCTCCGGGACGTCGAACCAGGAAAACAGCAGCAATCCGGCAAGGAACCCGCCGATATGCGCCTGCCAGGCGACCGGCTGGTCGCCGCCGGTGATCGTTAGCGAACCCACCCCGAACAGGAGGTTGATCGCGAACCAGACCGCCAGAAAGATCAGAACCCGCGGGTCGCTGAATACGCCGATGAGCGGAATCGCCGGCACGCGATAATCCTGTTCCTCGGCGCCGCGCATCATGTTGAGCGGGCCGCCGCGCTGGAAGGCAAAGCGCATCGCCGCCGCCATCATCCCTGAGACCGATGCCGAGGCGCCGATCATGGGGTATGGCGAACCGGCATTGGTCGCTAGATGCAGCGCGGCGCCGGCCGCCGCCGTCACCGCAAAGAACGCCATAAATCGCACCGTCCCGAACCGCCGCGCCAGCGCGCTGCCGAATGGCAGCAGCCAAATGGCGTTGACGCCAAAATGCATCCAGTCGGCGTGCAGCAGCGAATAGCTGACGAAGGTCCACACGTCGGCGCCGAACCCGCCGGGCAACGCGCCACCGGGCACAACCGACGCGTCGTAGCGGGCCGGAATGAACGCGAATTCGAGCAGGATTTCGATGTTCTTGTCGTCGCTCAGCAACAGCGTGCGAACGGCATGAATAAGCGCCAGCACCACCAGCAACGTGATGATGACCGGCGGTATATTGAACAGCGGCTCACGTTTCACTGTGGGGTTCCGGTGACACGGCCCAGTTAGCCGCTTGGCCGCGCCGCCGCAAGCCGCGGTTTTAACACTAACGCGTGGTCGCTCGCCCGCTCCAAGGCCCACGGCACGTCGTCTGCTCCTCCTGGCACGTCGCGGCGAAAAGCCGGCGCGGTTGTCCCGACCAGGGACAGCCAGACGCCGGCACCGTCTCGCGACGGAACAGGTGGCGGCCATGAAACATCCATCGACGCGAGCGGTGTTCGACTATTGGAATGAAAAGCGCGGCAACCGGCCGGCGCCCCAGCGGGGCGACATCGATCCGGCCGCCATTCGCCATGCGCTCGGCGACACGTTCATGCTGGCGGCCGATTTCGTCGACCAGTTGCGCTTTCGCCTCGCCGGCACCCGGGTCTGCGCGCTGTTCTGCCGCGAGATCAAAGGCGAGGAGTTTCACGCGCTGTGGAGCCAGACGAGCCGCAGCCAAGTCGAGGACCTGCTCGCTGTCCTTAACGATGAGGCCGTCGGCGCGGTTGCCGGCGTCACTGGACACGCCGCCGCCGGCGCGACCGTCGACCTCGAATTCCTGGTGCTGCCGTTGGCGCATGTCGGCCACGCCCGCGTGCGGGCGCTCGGCGTGCTGACTCCGCTGGTTGCGCCCTATTGGCTGGGCGAAAAGCCGATCGCCACGCTCGAACTTGGCGCAGTCCGCCACCTCGGCGCCGACCTCGAAACGACCACCGCCCCCGATTTTCCGCGGACGGTCGAGGCTGTCCGGCTGCGCCATGGCTTTGTCGTCTATAGCGGCGGCCTGGAAGAGCCGTCCGGCAAACGCACCGGCTAACGGACCATTAAGGATAGCCACCTAGGGTCTTGGCTGCGGGAACGCGTCCGAAAAATGCCAAGCGCCATGGCACTGCCATTGATCAAACCGAGAATTGTGTCGCGGTCCGAAGAACGCCGTAGGCATCAGCGCGTCAAGGTCAACCTGCTCGGCCGCTATATGCTGGCCGACCGGCGCGAATATCCGTGTCAGGTCATCAACATGTCGCCCGGCGGCATGGCCCTCGCCGCGCCGGTCCTGGGCAGTCCGGGCGAGCGCGTGATCGCCTATGTCGACCATCTCGGCCGGCTCGAGGGCAAGATCGCGCGCATGATCGACAATGGCTTTGCCATGACGATTTCGGCGACCTCGCGCAAGCGCGACAAGCTCGCCGCCCAGCTCACCTGGCTGGCCAACCGCCAGATCCTCAATTTGCCGGAAGACCGCCGCCACGGCCGTTTCACGCCCAAGAATCAGATGGGCCGCCTGATCCTGCCGAACGGCACCAATATCACCGTGCGCGTCATCGACGTTTCGGCGTCGGGCGCCGCGGTCTCGATCGCGCCCGACCTGCGGCCGACCATCGGGTCCGCGGTGACCATCGGCAAGACCCCCGGCCGGGTGGTCCGTCATATCGAGGACGGCTTCGCGATCGAATTCATGCGATTGCAGCACCCCGATTCCATCGAAGACAACGTCACCGGCGAGCAAGTCTGATCCTCAGACTGAAGCGGTGCAGGCCCTGACCTTCCCCCTGCGCATGATCTTTTCCGAAAACCGGTCCCCACCCTCGGATCAAGTCCGAGGGCAGGCTTTTTCGGGATCATGCGCTAGCGTCAGCGCACGGTAAATCGAACGCGTAAACTTGCGCGTTTTCTCGGCGGCCATTTTGCGCCGCGCCCGCCTGCCCGGCGGTATCCCCATCACCAAAATCCAAAGCCGATCAGGGTAAACGCCCGGCGCGAAACCGTGCCCGAAGCGGTATCAATGGCTCACAAGTATATTAATGTATAAAATTTTAGATAAATGCCGATATCTAAGTTTCTAATCGAATTATATTTGAAGTTATACTGTATTAGTCTCTCGCTTTAGCCTAGTTCGTCTTAAATGCACTGACTAGACTTATCCGCCGCGCAAAAACTTTATGCGAATTGTGGTCCCGGACGAAGGGAAGGGCCACACAATGGGCGGGCGTATCAAACGAATACTGCGGACCGGTACTGCACTGGTCTTTGCCGTTACTGCGGCTTTGGCCGTAACGACGACGGGTGCTTCTTCAGCCGGCGAGCGTACGGGCTCACTGGGCGCCAGCGGCGGCTCGGATCGGGCCGTCTTCGTGGCGGTCGGCGAGCCGGCACGGCCACCGATCGGCTGGGTCGAGTTCTGCGTCGAGCACAAGGCCGAATGTCTCACCAAGCCGTCCGCGCCGCGCGACGTCGTGCTGTCGTCGAAGGCCTGGGACGATCTGGTCAAGGTCAATCGATGGGCCAACGACAACATCCATCCGGTGACCGACGTCGAGCACTGGGGTGTGGTCGAGCGCTGGAATTATCCGGACGACGGCAAAGGCGATTGCGAGGATTACGTCCTGCTCAAGCGCCGCATGCTGATGCAGGCCGGCTGGCCGCGCGAGGCGCTGCTGATCACCGTGGTGCGCGACAAGCACGGCGACGGCCACGCGGTCCTCACCGTCAAGACCAACCGCGGCGAGTTCATTCTCGACAACCAGGAAACGGAAGTCCTGGCCTGGAACAAGACCGGCTACCGCTTCGTGAAACGGCAGTCGCAATCCGACCCCAATACCTGGGTCGCGCTCGGCGAACCGCGCGGACCGGCCACCGTGTCTTCGCGCTGAGCAACTGAGCCGATGAGCAACTTGAACTGAGCTGAACTGAGCCAACTTCAAACAAGGAATTCGCGCCCCCGGTCACGTCCCCACCCCTCCCCGTCCCCAGACCGGGTTCGCGAGCGGCCAGCCTCCCCCAAGGCTGGCCGCACCTGTTTTGGGGGTAAGATCGGGCATGGGAAAGAATAGCTGGGACATACCGTCGTTCCCAAAAAAGGGCGACGACACAAATACTAAAACCTTCGCCGCAGTCGGCAATGCTCTCAGTCAATGGGAATGGCTCGAAGGCAACTTAGCACTGCTTTATTCAGCGCTCGTTGGCAGCGGCCAAGATGAGGGCTTCGCCGCGATGCGCAGCTACGGGTCCATCGTGTCGTTTCAATCTCGCTGCAAAATGCTTGAGGCAGCTTCAGAAATCTATTTTGCGATTTTACCTGATAGCATTTTGCAAGAAGCATTAGATGAGCATCTAAAAAATGCGGAACGTCTGTCGGCGCGCCGCAACGAGATCGCACACGGCATTGTTCAGCTATACGTTGCTGACGTTGAAGAAGCTAAATTGATGTCTTCATATGCATTGGTTCCTGCATACTATGCGACACGGAAGCGGCGCTTTGCCGCAAAGGACCTAGGCCTTCAGCTTACGACCGCTACCTACATCTATTCTTCGGTCGAAATTAACAATTTCGCTGGCGCATTTGCATCGCTAGTCGATCCCACAATTGAACTTACGACACGCATTCTCGCCTCAAAGAGAGGTCGAAAGTGATAGCGCGTCGAATATGATCTTGC
>JANMSZ010000199.1:0-2560 GCA_031389925.1 Hyphomicrobiales bacterium
CCTGCATAGGCTGGTGATCGGGCTCGGCATCGCCGACGCCATCGGCCTTGGCTTCGGCCTCGCCATCGGGATGCTGCCGGTCGTCAACGCCACGATTGGGCCGCACGCCGCGGTGCTGTCGATGATCCCGCCGATGGCGCTGCTGCCGATTTTGTTCATCGTGTTCGGCCTTGGCGAACTGTCCAAGGTGGTCCTGATCTTGATCGGCGTCACGCCGTTCCTGATCCGCGATCTGGCGCTGACGATTTCCGCGCTGCCGCCCGAGCAACTGGTCAAGGCGCAGACGCTCGGCGCCTCGAGTTGGCAGGTCGCGATCCGCGTCGTGCTGCCGCAGATTTTGCCGCGGCTGATCGAGGCGGTACGGCTGTCGATCGGGCCGGCGTTCCTGTTTCTGATCTCGGCGGAGGCGATCGCTGCCGATGTCGGGCTCGGCTATCGCATCTTCCTGCTGCGGCGCTATCTGGCGATGGACACCATCCTGCCGTACGTCGCCTGGATCACGCTGCTCGCCTTCATCATGGATTGGGCGCTGGCGAAGCTCGCGCGCAAGGCTTTCGCCTTCGCCTACGTGACGGAGCGGCGCTGATGTCGAGCACGATCTCCTTCAAGGACGTCTGGGTGGAGTACGGCGACCAGATCGTGCTCGAACGGCTCAATCTCACGATCGCCGCCGGCTCCTTCGTGTCGCTGGTCGGCCCCTCCGGCGCCGGTAAGAGCACGATGCTGCGCATGCTGCTCGGCCAGGAGCAGCCGACGCGCGGGCAAATTCTACTCGACGGCGAGCCGATGGCGGCGGAGCCCGGGCCGGATCGCGGTGTCGTGTTCCAGCGTTATTCGGTGTTCCCGCATCTCACGGTGCTCGGCAACGTCCTTCTCGGCTTCGAATTCGCGCAAGGCGGCATCTTCGCGCGGCTGCTCGGCCAGGTGCGCAAGACGGCGATCGAAGAATGCGAGCGGCTCATCGCCGAAGTGGGGCTGTCCGAGCATCGCGATAAATACCCTTACGCGCTGTCGGGCGGCATGCAGCAGCGGCTTGCCATCGCTCAGGCCATCGCCAAGAAGCCGAAGGTGCTGCTGCTTGACGAGCCGTTCGGCGCGCTCGATCCGGGCACGCGGGCGCAGATGCACGAACTGATCCGTTTCCTGTGGAAAGACTGCGGCATGACCATCGTCATGGTCACGCACGACATCAAGGAAGCCTTTGCGCTCGGCACGCGGCTGATCGCGCTCGACAAGAAACGCGCCGATCCACAGGCGCCGGCCCGATACGGCGCGATCATCACCTACGACCTCGATCTCACCCGCGATAGCGCCGTGCCGGTGCTTGGATTTCTCAAGAACCTCGATGCCGAAAAGAGTGCAATGCAGGGAGCACAATGATGGCAACTTATTATCGAACGACAACGACACGCGGAGCAGGGACCTTTGGGCCGCCGGACCGGACGCGGCACCATCATCCCGACTTCAACAAGATGGAAACGCAGGGCTGGAAGGCGCTCGATGCCGAAGGCAAGATTTCCGAAAATGCGTGGCGCAAGGAGCAGCAATGGGCGCTCGACATGGGGCTGCCCGGCGCCGAGAGCCTGACCGACAAGTCGATCCCGACTTTCGCGCGCGGCGAGCTACCGCATTTCGCCGGCATCAACACGTTCCTGAAGGCTCCTTATGTCGAGAACGTGCGTGACGTCGCCAAATACGATGCCGCCGTACTGGGCATTCCGTTCGACTCCGGCACGACGTACCGGCCCGGCACGCGTTTTGGGCCGCAAGGAATCCGCCGCATCTCGGCGCTATATACGCCGTACAATTACGAGCTCGGCGTCGATCTGCGAGAACAAATGACGCTGTGTGATGCCGGCGACGTCTTCACCATTCCCGCCAACCTGGAAAAGAGCTTCGACCAGATTTCGCGCGGCGTCGCGCACGTTGCGTCATCCGGCGCGCTGCCGATCATGCTGGGCGGCGATCATTCGATCGGGTTTCCTTGCGTGCGCGGCATCGCGCAATGCACGTCAAAGCGCATCGGCATCATCCATTTCGACCGCCATATCGACATCCAGGAGAAAGACCTCGACGAGCGGATGCACACCACGCCGTGGTACTGGGCGACCAATCTGCCCAACGTCTCGGCGACCAATCTGGTGCAGCTCGGCATCGGCGGCTGGCAGGTGCCGCGCTACGGCGTGCAGGAAGCGCGCAAGCGCAACACCAATGTGCTGACCATCGCCGACATCGAGAAGATCGGGTTGGAGAAGACCGCCGAAATCGCGCTGGAGCTGGCGTGGAAGGACGCCGACGCGGTCTACATCTCGTTCGACGTCGACTCGATCGATTGCGGCTTCGTGCCGGGCACCGGCTGGCCGGAGCCGGGCGGCTTTCTGCCGCGCGAGGCGCTGAAGATCTTGGGGCTGGTCGCAGCAGAGGGCCTGTGCGGCCTCGAGGTGGTGGAGGTGTCGCCGCCCTATGACACCTCCGACATCACCGCGCTGTTCGGTGCGCGCGTGGTGGTCGAGGCGCTCGGCTCGATGGTCGCCAATGGCAAGCTCGGCAGCCACAAGCA
>JANMSZ010000257.1:0-2089 GCA_031389925.1 Hyphomicrobiales bacterium
AGCCGCCCATCGAGAAGCCGGCGAGCGCGAAGCGGGCCGGCGCCATCGCCAGTGCTGCGTCGGCCATGGCACCCATCGCATCGAAATGCCAGAGCTCGGGCACCACGATGTCGACGATGTCGGAAAGGGCGTCGATCTGGGGCTGGAAGACACGCCGCGTGGCGAGCAGGCCGGGCAGCAGAACGAGCGTGGGGCGCGCCATAGGTTACACCTGGTTCGATCAGACCTGGATCTGGTTGCCCAGTTCGATAGCGCGGTTCGGCGGAATGCGGAAGAAGGTCTTGGTCGCCGAGGCCGAGTGCGAGAGCGAAATGAACCAGTCGCGGCCGATCCGGCCGAGCGGCGAGCGTTGCGCCGGAATCAGCGTTTCGCGGCCGAGGAAGAAGCTGGTCTCCATCTCGTCGTAGGCGATGCCGTGCGGCCGGCAGGCGCGGAGCGCCTCGGGCACATCGGGCTGCTCGGTGAAGCCGTAGCGGGCGATCACGGTGTGGAAGCCCTTGCCCAGCCGTTCGACCTCGATGCGGTTGGCCTCGGGCACGCGCGGCACGTCCATGGTCTCGACCTGCAGGATGATGATGCGCTCGTGCAGGACCTTGTTGTGCTTGAGGTTGTGCAGGAACGCGGCCGGCGTGTGGCTGGCGTCGGCGGTCAGGAACACGGCCGTGCCGGCGACGCGGTCGGGCGCGCGCTCCATGCGCTGGAGGAACTGGCGCAGCGGCAGCGAGCCTTCGCTGAGCTCGGTGGCGACCAGCCGGCGGCCGCGCCGCCAGGTGGTGATGGTGAAGTAGACGAAGGCCGCGACCACCAGCGGCAGCCAGCCGCCGTCGGGGATCTTGAGCGCGTTGGCGATGAAGAAGGCGAGGTCGGGGATGGCGAGCAGGCCGAACGTGCCGACGGCCATCGGCCACGACCAGCGCCACACCAGGATCGCCACCGCCGTGGCAAGGGCTGCATCGACCAGCATGGCACCGGTCACGGCCAGGCCATAGGCGCCGGCGAGCGCGCCCGACGAGCCGAAGCCCACGACGAGGGCCACGACGCCGCCCATCAGGATCCAGTTCACGCGCGGGATATAGATCTGGCCGATCGTGGTCTCGGACGTGTGCTTGATCTCCATGCGCGGCAGGTAGCCGAGCTGGATCGCCTGACGGGTCAGCGAGAAGACGCCGGTGATGACGGCCTGCGAGGCGATGACGGCGGCGAGCGTCGAGAGCGCCACCAGCCCGAGGATGTAGTCCTTGGGCACCAGCTCGAAGAACACCTGCCGCACGATCTCGGGGTCCTCGATGATCATCGCGCCCTGGCCGAAGTAGTTGAGCAGCAGGCCGGGCATCACGAGACCGAGCCATCCGGTGCGGATCGGCTTGCGGCCAAAGTGGCCCATGTCGGCATACAGCGCCTCGGCGCCGGTGACGGCCAGCACGATCGAGCCGAAGGCCCAGAAGATGCCGAGGCCCTGGTCGGAGATCAGCCTGACCGCGTAGTAGGGATTGATCGCGTAGAGCACGGCCGGGTTCTTGGCGATCTGCCAGGCGCCGAGCACGCCCAGCACGAGGAACCACAGCAGCATGACCGGACCGAACAGCCGGCCGACATCGGCGGTGCCGCGGGCCTGCAGCATGAACAGCCCGACCAGGATGACCAGCGCCAGCGGGATCACAAGGGGCGTGAAGGCTGGCGTGATGGCCGACAGGCCCTCGACGGCAGACATGACCGAGACGGCCGGCGTGATGATGGCATCGCCGTAGAACAGGGCGAGGCCGATGACCGCAAGCACGACGATGGCCCGACGCACGTTGCGGGCCTTGCCGTTCAGGACGCGCGTGGCGAGCGACGCCAGCGCCAGCACGCCGCCTTCGCCCTTGTTGTCGGCGCGCATGATCAGCACGACGTACTTGATGGTGACGGTGAGCGTGACGGCCCAGAACAAGGTCGACAGCACGCCCAGCACATGCTCCGGGGTCGGTGTCAGGCCGGCGCCATGGAGGAAGGTCTCGCGCAAGGCGTAGAGCGGGCTGGTGCCGATGTCGCCGAACACCACGCCCAGCGCCCCGACCACGAGCCCAGCCGCGGCGCCGCTCGGCACATG
>JANMSZ010000275.1:0-2268 GCA_031389925.1 Hyphomicrobiales bacterium
CGTCGGCTTTCAGCGAGCCGTCCATCATGACCGAGGTGAAGCCGGCCTGGATCGCGGTCATGCAGGTGTCTGGCCCGTTGCCGTGATCGAGATGCACGCAGACCGGAATGTGCGGATAGATTTCCGTCACTGCGTCCATCATGTGCTTCAGCATGATGTCGTTGGCGTAGGACCGCGCGCCGCGCGAGGCCTGGATGATGACGGGCGCATCGAGGCTGGCGGCGGCCTCCATGATGGCGAGCGCCTGCTCCATGTTGTTGATGTTGAACGCCGGCACGCCGTAGTCGTGTTCCGCCGCGTGGTCGAGCAATTGACGCAACGTGATGCGTGCCATGAGTTCTCTTCTCCTGTGGTGACAGCAACCTGTCACGGTTTCAAAATCAAACTAACCGGTTCTCAGGCGAAACCCAAGAAGGCCGCTAATACTCGATCGACCCTGCTTAGATCGTCGGCGTTGAGACGCCCAAATACATTGCCGACCTTCGTCAAGGGCAGGGTGCTGCACTTGTCAGCCATGATTTGCGATGGGGCTTGCAAACCGTTTTCCGGTGTCGGCGCCACTGTAATGCGGAATACCTGCTTGGGCAGAACCTCGCTCGTCAACGGCAGAAACGTAACTGATTCCATCGCCTCATATCTGTCTGATTGAACGACTAGGGCGGGGCGAGGCTTTCCATAGGAGCCCGGTAGCACAACGGTGACCAGATCACCGCGTCTCATTTCCAGCCTTCGATCTCTATGTTGGAGAGCTGTTCGAGAATGACCTTTTCATCCGCGCTGGCGTTAACGATCGCGATGGCTTCCGCTACCGCCTTTGCATATTCCGGAGTGTCGACATCCGGAACCCAGATCGTGACGGGCTTGAATCCTGCCGCCTTCATCTTGTCCCGATGCTTCTGGACTCGCTTCGCTCCGTCGGTCATGGCACATGTTCCTCTGCGAAATTGTTACATGTAACATAGGCCGGGCGCGGCCAAGCTTCAAGTTACGCTCCCTTGGCCCTCAGAACCTCGACCCCGGGCAATGGTTTCCCTTCCATCCATTCAAGGAACGCGCCACCCGCGGTCGAAACATAGGTGAAATCGCCGGCAACGCCTGCCTGGTTCAGCGCCGCCACGGTGTCGCCGCCGCCGGCCACCGAGACCAGCTTTTTGGCCTTGGTCCGTTCCGCCGCGTGTTTGGCCGCCACCATGGTGCCGCGGTCGAACGGCGTCATCTCGAAGGCGCCGAGCGGGCCGTTCCAGACCAGCGTCGCGGCATCGTCGATCGCAGCATGAATCCGCACGATCGATTGCGGGCCGACGTCGAGGATCATGCCGTCGGCGGGAATCGCATCGAGGCCGTAGGCATGTGACGGCGCATTGGCGGCGAAATGAGTGGCAACGACGGCGTCGACCGGCAGGATGATGGCGCAGTTGGCGGCTTCCGCCTTGGCGATGATCCGCAGCGCGGTCGCCGCGAGGTCTTTTTCCGCCAGCGATTTGCCGACGCCGACGCCCTGCGCGTGCAGGAAGGTATTGGCCATGCCGCCGCCGATCACCAGCGCATCGACCTTGCTGACGAGGTTTTCCAGAAGGTCGATCTTGGTGGAAACCTTGGCGCCGCCGATGATGGCGATCACAGGTTTTTTCGGCGCTTCCAGCGCCTTGCCCAGCGCGTCGAGCTCGGCCTGCATGGTGCGCCCGGCATAGGCCGGCAGTCTGTGGCCGAGGCCTTCGGTGGAGGCATGGGCGCGATGCGCGGCCGAGAAGGCATCGTTGACCCAGATGTCGCCAAGCTTTGCCAGCTCGGCGACGAAGGCCGGATCGTTCTTCTCTTCCTCTTTGTGGAAGCGGGTGTTTTCCAGGCAAAGGATGTCGCCATCCTGCATCGCGCCGACCGCCTTGGCTGCGGTCTCGCCGATACAGTCGTCGGCGAAGGCCACAGGTTTCTTGATCACCTTGGCGAGCGCTTCCGCCACCGGCTTCAGCGATTCCTTGGCATCGTGTCCCTTGGGCCGACCGAAATGCGCCAGCAGGATGACCTTGCCGCCCTTGCCGGAGATTTCGCTGATGGTCGGCGCGATCCGCTCCAGCCTCGTGGCGTCGGAGACGCGGCTATTTTCCATGGGAACGTTGAGATCGACGCGCAGCAGAACGCGTTTGCCCTTCACGTCGACGTCATCGAGGGTGCGGAAACTCGGCATGCGTTACTCGGGGTCGTCACCCTGTGGTGCGGGCGGATTCGGCCGCGCGCCTCGAAGGGTGGTCGTGTCCCCATCCTTCGAGG
>JANMSZ010000323.1:0-4284 GCA_031389925.1 Hyphomicrobiales bacterium
CGGATCGGCGCCAAACCCTGCGCCGAGGCGCTGTTAACCATGGAACGCGCCGCACGGGCGGCGAAACGCGGCCTTTGGGGCGATCCCAATTTCGCCCCTTTGCAGGCGGAAAACTTGACGCAATTGCAGGCTGATCGGGGCCGTTTTGCGCTGATCGAAGGCAAAGTCTTGTCGGTGCGCGAAAGCGGGGCCACAATATATGCTAACTTCGGACGACGATGGACGCGTGATTTCACCCTCATCATTCTTAAACGCCAACAGCGGACATTTGCCGCCGCGGGCGTCGAGCCGAAACAGCTTGAAGGCCGCCGCATCCGGGTGCGGGGATGGATCGAACAGCGCGGCGGACCGGTCGTCATGGCCGAGGCGCCCGAGCAGATAGAGTTGATTGATTAGCGCATGATCCCGAAAAGTGGACACCGGTTTTCGGATAAGATCATGCGCCAAACGAAAAAGCGCATGAGTGACGGGGGACGGCGGATTTCGACGAACAGCGTGCGTGGCGCAGCGATCGCGCTCGCGCTGCTCGCCGCTGCCTGCACCAATACGCCCAACAATCAGCAGATCTCGCTGGCGCTGCCGCAGCCGTCCGCGCAAAGCGAGCCGCCGACCGCGACACAGCGCGAGCATGCGCGCATCCTCGCCTCCTACGGCGGCGCTTACGACAACGCGCGCGTGCAGGCCGAGATCGAAAAGACCGTCGACCGGCTGGTCGCGGCTTCGGAACGTCCGGACCTGCGATACAAAGTGACGATCCTCAATTCGCCGGCCATCAACGCCTTCGCGCTGCCCAACGGCCAGATTTACATCACCCGCGGCCTGGTGGCCTTGGCCAACGACAAGGCCGAGATCGCGTCGGTGCTGGCGCACGAGATGGGCCACGTGATCGCGCGCCACGCCGCGATCCGCGAGGAGCAGGCCAAGCAATCCGCCATGATCAGCCACGTCGTCAACGACGTGCTCAGCGATCCGCAGACCGGCGCGCTGGCGCTGGCCAAATCGAAACTGACGCTGGCCGCGTTCTCACGCGCGCAGGAATTCGAGGCCGACGGCATCGGCGTCGGCATGTCGGCGCGCGCCGGCTTCGATCCGTTCGGCGCTTCGCGCTTCCTTACCGACATGCAGCGCAACGCCGAGATCAAGGCGGCCGGCGGCAACACCGATCCGCGCGCACTCGATTTTCTGTCCAGCCATCCGGCAACACCCGAGCGCGTGCAGAACGCGCTGGCCAATGCCCGGCAATTCAGCGGACCCGGCGCCGGCGAGCGCGACAAGGCCGACTATCTCGCCACGCTCGATGGCGTGATCTACGGCGAGGACCCGAGCGAAGGCTTCGCGCGCGGCCGCAAATTCCAGCACCCCAAGCTCGGCTTCACCTTCATGGCGCCGCCCGGCTTCTCGCTCGACAACACCGCGCAAGCGGTGCTCGGCTTGAAGGAAGGCGGCGGCGAGGCGTTGCGGCTCGACGTCGTCAGCGTGCCGGCCGAGCAAACGCTGCCGCAATATCTGCGCTCGGGTTGGATGGACAATGTCGAGGCCGCGAGCGTCGAGGAATTCACCGTCAACGGCTTTCCGGCGGCAACGGCGACCGCGACCGGCGAGCAATGGTCGTTCCGGCTGTTCGCGGTGCGGTTCGGCAGCGACGTCTATCGCTTCATCTTCGCGGCCAAATCCAAAAATGCGGCGGTCGACCGCACGTTCCGCGAGTCGGTCGGCACCTTCCGGCGCATGAGCCTGAAGGAAAGCGAGCAGGTGCATCCGCTGCGGCTCAAGATCGTCACCGTCGGCGCCACCGACACGGTGGAGAGCCTCGCGCGCCGCATGGCGATTACCGATCGCCAGGTCGAACGCTTCCGCGTCATCAACGGGCTTGCCGCCAACGAGCGGGTGAAGCCGGGTGAGAAGCTGAAGATTGTGGTCGAGTGATTAGCGCTCGCCCACTTCGCAATTGAGCGTGAATTCGCGCGGCACTTCCGGACCCCACAGATAGAACGAATCTTCCGGCTTGTGGTCGGCGGCGGGCCAGCGGTCTTCCTTCGGAATGTAATCGATGTCGCAGGAATATTCCGAGAAGCTGCCCCACGGGTCCATGATGTAGTGGAAATAGTTGGAGCCGAGCACGTGGCGGCCGAGGCCCCAGCCCTTCTGCCAGCCTTTGTCGTGCATGCGCATGGCGCCCAGCCCGATATCCTGGATGCTGGCGGTATCCCAACTGCAATGATGGAAACCGGGTCCGCTCGACTTCACCAGCGCCAGCAGATGATGATCGCTGCCGTGAATGCCGTGCATGAAGGCGACGAGATCGGAGGCACGGTCGGACAGGCGCAGACCGAGCGTGCGCTCATAGAACTTGATCGAACCGAGCACGTCGGCGGTGAAGATCAGCACGTGCGACAGGCGGCGCGGACGAACCGCCGGCGCTTTCTCGCGCGTGGTGGCGGCGGCGACGCCGGGACCGACGGTCGGCCACTGGCTGTCCGCCTTCTGATCGGGCGACACTTTCGGCGCGACCTTGATTTCCATCAGCACGCCTTCGTGGTTGCGGAACCAGAAGCCGTTGCTCTCGAAGCCCGGCGGCGGATCGATGATCTTGACGCCGGCGTCTTCGATGCGCGTTTTCAGCCGCGCGATGTCCTCGGCATAGCAGCCGAACGACAGATGGTGCAGCGCCTTGGCCTTGCCCTCAATCACCGAGCCCCAGGCGTGTTCATGACCGAAGGTCTTGAGCTGCAACGAATTGCCGTTGCGCACCATGTTGAGCCCGAAGTTGGTGTAGAAATCGTCGGCCACATTGACGTCCGGCACCGACAGCACGAACTGGTCGAGCGAATGGACGCCGAGATCGCCGGACTTTGCTTCTGGCGCGACGTAACCGGCAATGGCGGTCATCGATAACTCCTAGAGATTGGTGCGGAGATTTGGCGGCCATTGTAGACCCCGCTGCAAAGGCGGCAAAGGAGGAATTCCCGCCCACTGGCGCGGTGTCCCGCCTTGCGGGGCGGGTTGGCGGCCCACAATTTTTGCCTCAACTGCGGCGGATTATCGCAGCGTGGAATACTGGAATTAGAACAATAAATAAGTAGACGCTAAAGTATTACGTCCATGATGTTCTTCACATTTTTACGAACTATTCTAAACAAGGCTATGAATTACAGTCCTCTTCTTATGCAGCAATAAGTATTCAAATAACCAATTTAAATCGTCACTCTGCCCATTCCACAAAAACGGCCGCGCCAAAGCGGCCAACTTTCGAATGAGACAGGGGAATTTGAATGTTCGCGTTGCTTCGTTTGCGTCCGTTGCGTCCCGCCGTGGGATTTGCTGCTTCGTCGCTCGTCACCGTTTTAATGACGACCACTGCCTTGGCCCAAACCCAGGATGTTGTCCTCGACACGATCAATGTGCAGGGGGCTCAAGACAGCGCAACCGGCCCGACCACGGGTTATGTGGCGCCACGCACCGCGACCGGCACCAAGACCGACACGCCCATCGCCGAAATTCCGCAGTCGATTACAGTGGTCACACGCCAGCAGCTCGACGACCGCAGCGTGCAGAATCTGAACGAAGCGGTGAACTACACCGCCGGCATCAGCACCAACATGTACGGCTTCGACCCGCGTTATGACTCGTTCTTCATTCGCGGGTTCGACGCCACCTATACGGCGCTGTTCCGCGACGGCCTGCGCGAATTGAACGGCAATCTTTCGATCTACCGGGATGAGCCTTACGGCCTTGAGCGTATCACCGTTCTGCGCGGACCAAGCTCGACGCTCTACAGCCAGAGCGGACCCGGCGGCGTCGTCGATCTGCAGACGAAGCGGCCGACAGCAACGCCGTTCCGCGAAATCGAGGTGCAGGGCGGCAGCTTTGATCGTTACCAGGGCAATTTCGACATCGGCGGGCCGTCCGACAAAGATGGCCGTCTGCTCTACCGCCTAACCGGGCTCTACCGGCAAAGCGATACGGCGGCGCCGTTCACGAAGGACAACAAGATTTATCTGGCGCCTGCCTTCACCTATAACTTCACGCCGGATACGAGCCTGACGCTGCTGACCGAATATTCACAGAGCGTTTATGGCGGCTCGGCCGCGTACTACTTCAACGGAACGGCGCTGACCGACCTGGCCTATAGCGATCCGCGCTATAACGATTCGATCCAGAAGCAGGGACGCATCGGCTACATTTTCGAACACCGCTTCAGCGAAGCGCTGAAGGTGCGGCAGAATTTCCGCTACGCCAAGATCGACGTCAATTATCGCTATACCGGCATCGGCTCGATCACCG
>JANMSZ010000433.1:0-7098 GCA_031389925.1 Hyphomicrobiales bacterium
GCGATCAAGCGCGTCGTCGAGCACGAGCCCCACATCGTCGATGCCAACTATTGGGCCTTCGGTGTCATCGCGGCCTCGATGGTCATCGATTTCTTCCGCGCGCGCGCGCTGTCGCGCACCGCCAAGGCGACGCGCAGCGAGGCGCTCGAAGCCGACGCGTTGCATTTTTCGTCCGATCTGTGGGCGTCGGCCGCGGTGCTGATCGGGCTTTGCGGTGTGAGGTTCGGTCTGTGGTGGGCGGATGCGGTGGCGGCGCTGGTGGTCGCGCTCCTGGTCTGCGTCGCCGGCTGGCGGCTGGGACGCCGCACCATCGACACGCTCACCGACACCGCACCGGCCGGCGCGGCCGAAAAGATCACCGCCATCGCCGCCAAAGTGCCTGGCGTCGTCGCAGTTCAGCAGGTGCGGGCGCGGGCTGTGGGCGAGAAGACTTTTATCGATCTGATCGTCGGGGTCAGCCGCACGCTGCCGCTCGATCGCGTGACCGCCATTAAAAGCGCCGTCGAGGCGGCGCTCCGCGCGAAAATGCCGGGCGCCGAACTGACCGTCACCACCGAACCGGTCGCGCTGAGCAACGAGAGCGTGCTCGACCGCGTGATGGTGATTGCGCGCAACCGTGCGCTCGCCGTGCATCACGTCACGGTGCATGACATCCACGATCGGCTGGCGATCTCGCTCGATCTGGAAGTCGATGGCAAGCTGTCGCTCGGCGCCGCTCACGACCTGGCCGATGGCCTTGAAAACGCGATCGCCGCCGAACTCGGCGTCGATGCCGAGGTCGAGACCCACATCGAGCCCTTGCAGCCGCAGGAAGCATCGGGCCGCGAGGCGCCGCCGGAGCGGGTCAAGGCCGTCGAGATCGCCTTGGCCGAACTCGCGCCGGAGACCCGCGTCATCCGCGACATTCACGACGTGCGGGTGCGCGAAACCGACGAAGGCGAGATCGTCAATTTCCACTGCCGCGTCGATCCCGCGCTCAGCGTGCAGACCGCGCACGAAAAGGTCGACGCGCTGGAACGCGCGTTACGCGCGCGCTCGCCCTCGATCAAGCGCGTCATCGGCCATACCGAACCGCTGCGCAAGTGTCCCGATTCCGAAGTTCGCAATACCTTGCAGAACCCACGGATGCGAACTTCGGAATCAAAGGGACACTAGCAATTATATGATTCTAGTGCGGCTTTGGATTTGAAGTTCCTCAACGAACTCGCCGCTACAATACGAGGAGCTTCAAATCCGCCGCACTAGTCGCCCTTACTTGACGCCGTCCTTGAAGATCTCCGCAAGCCGGGCGGTGTCGTCGGCAATGATCTTGTCGAAGGCCTGCGGCGTCAGCGGCATCGCTTCGACACCTTGAGCGGCGAATTTCGACTTGATGTCGTCGGTCTTGATAATGTCGACCACATCGCGGTTCAACTTGGTGATGATGTCGCGCGGGGTGCCCGCCGGTGCCATCAAGCCGAACCAGGATTCGTATTTGAAGCCGGGTAACGCGGCTTCGCCGATGGTCGGCGTATCCTTCATCGTCGGGTTGCGCGTGGCGGTTGCGACCGCGAGCGCGCGGACTTTGCCCGCCTTCACCAGTTCGGCGCCGACATTGATCGGCGTGAAATACATCTGCGTGTCGCCGCGCATGACGCTGGTGACCGCCTCCGGCGCGCCCTTATAGGGAACATGCTGCAAGTCGATCTTGGCCGCCTCCTTGAACATGGCGGCGGCGATGAAGGTTGCGCTGGCGGGCCCTGGCGAGGCGAAATTGAGTTTGCCCGGACTGGCCTTGGCGAGCGCGATGAATTCCTTGACCGATTTGGCCGGCGAGTCCGGCGGCACGATCAAGACCACGGGCACCGTTGCGACCGGCGTGATGCCGGCGAAATCTTTCACCGGGTCGAAGGTCAAACTCTTGTTGATGACGCCGGTGATGGTGTGACCGTTGGACGTCAGCATCAGCGTGTAGCCGTCAGCCGGGCTCTTGGCCACCGAGGTCGTGCCCGGAATGCCCGGACGGTTCTCGACCACGACGGCGTGGCTCCACTTTTTCGACAGTTCGTCGGCCATGATGCGCGCCAGGATATCGGTGGCGCTGCCGGCCGAGAACGGCACGACGATGCGGACGGGCTGCCCGCTCGGATAGGTCTGCGCCGATACGGGCGCGGCCAGGCCAGCCGTCAGAGCGGCCAGCGTCGCGATGCCGAGCAGCGCCATGCGATGGTTCGTCATAATTTCCTCCAGGGTACCGTTTATTGATTTTGCACGATGCCCCACGGACTGGAGCCGCCCGACTGATACCACCGATTGCAGCCCGATGCGATGGCCCTGGATGTCGCAACGCCGGCCTGCCTGCCCAGCTTCCAATTCGTAGCCCAAGGCTTTAGATCAGAACCCATGCGCACAGACACCCATCCCCCGATCCTGCTGAAAGATTATCGCCCGCCGGACTGGCTGGTGGAAACCGTCATGCTGAAGGTTGCGTTGCATCCGACGCAGACCAAAGTCCGCGCGACGCTGGCGCTCAAGCCCAATCCGGACGCCGCGGCCGCGCCGCTGGTGCTGGATGGCGATGGCCTGTCGCTGGTGTCGCTCAAGCTCGACGGCGCCGTGCTGCCGGCGGAAAATTACATCGCCACGCCCGACAAGCTGACGATTCCGCAGGTGCCGAACCGGCCGTTCACGCTGGAAATCGAGACACTGGTCGATCCGACCGCCAACTCGCAGCTCTCGGGGCTGTATCGCTCGAGCGGCACCTACTGCACGCAATGCGAGGCCGAAGGCTTCCGCCGCATTACTTATTTCCCCGACCGCCCCGACGTGATGGCGGTCTACAGCACGCGCATCGAGGCCGACAAAGCCGAAGCGCCGGTGCTGCTGGCAAACGGAAATCTGATCGAGAGCGGCGACATGCCGAATGGCCGCCACTTCGCGGTCTGGAACGATCCGCACCCGAAGCCGGCTTATCTGTTTGCGATGGTCGGCGGCGATCTCGGCCACGTCGAAGATAAATTCGTCACCATGACCGGCCGCGAGGTCGTGCTGCGCATTTACGTCGAGCCCGGCAAAGAAGACCGCAGCGGCTACGCCATGGATGCGCTCAAGCGCTCGATGCGCTGGGACGAGACCGCGTTCGGCCGCGAATACGACCTCGACATCTTCATGATCGTCGCCGTCTCCGACTTCAACATGGGCGCGATGGAGAACAAGGGCCTCAACGTCTTCAACGACAAATACGTGCTGGCGTCACCCGAGACCGCGACCGACACCGACTTCGCCCAGATCGAGGCCGTCATCGCGCACGAATATTTCCACAATTGGACCGGCAACCGCATCACCTGCCGCGACTGGTTTCAGCTTTGCCTGAAGGAAGGCCTCACGGTTTTCCGCGACCAGGAATTTTCCTCCGACATGCGCTCGCGCGCGGTGAAGCGGATTTCCGACGTGCGCAACCTGCGCGCCACGCAATTCATCGAGGACGCCGGCCCCTTGGCACATCCGGTGCGGCCGGAACTGTATAAAGAGATCAACAATTTCTACACGACGACGATCTACGAGAAGGGCTCGGAGGTCGTGCGCATGGTGCACACTCTGATCGGGCCGGAGAAATTCCGCGCCGGCATGGATCTTTATTTCCAGCGCCATGACGGCGAAGCCGCCACCGTCGAGCAATTCATCCAATGTTTTGCCGATGTCAGCGGACGCGACATGACGCAGTTCAAGCTCTGGTACAGCCAGGCCGGCACGCCGGAGGTTAAGGTCAGCACGCGCTTCGACGCCGCGCGCAAGACTTTCACCGTCGAATGCAAACAGAGCCTCGCGCCAACGCCGAACCAATCTGACAAGAAGCCGATGGTCATCCCGCTGGTTGCCGGCCTCGTCGGCAAAGACGGCCGCGATCTGCCGATGGCGCTGTCGAACGGCAAGACCGTCGAACGCGGCGTGCTCGAACTGACCGAGCCGGTCCACACGTTCGAATTCACCGGCGTCGCGGAGCGCCCGATGCTGTCGATCAACCGCGGCTTCTCGGCGCCGATCAAGCTGGTCACCGATCTCGACACAAACGACCTTGGCTTTCTGGCCGCACACGACAGCGACGCCTTCAACCGCTGGCAGGCGCTGCAGACCGTCTCGACGCGGCTGCTGATCGAGAATGTTGCCGCGACCCGCGCCGGCAAACCGCCGCGCACCGACGACAAATTGCTCGCCGCGATGGCCGCCATCCTCGAGGATGCCAAGCTGGAGCCGGCCTTTGTCGCATTGGCGCTGGTGCCGCCGGGCGAAGGCGATATCGCCCGCGAAATCGGCAAGGACATCGATCCCGACGCCATCTTCGGTGCCCGCAAAGCCTTGCGCGCCGCCATCGGCGACAGCTTGGCCACGAAACTGGCGGCCGCCTACGATCGACTGGCCATCAAGGACCCCTACTCGCCCGAGGCCAAGGATGCAGGCCAACGCGCCTTGCGCAATGTCGCGCTCGATCTCTTGGCCGCGACGGCCAAGCCCGACGCCATCGCGCGCGCGGCGCGGCAATACGATACCGCCGACAACATGACCGACCGCATGGCGGCGCTGGCGACGCTGTCGCTGCATGACGTCCCGGACCGCGAGCGCGTCATCGCCGACTTCTACACGCGCTTCGCCAGCGATCCGCTGGTGATCGACAAGTGGTTCGTGCTGCAGGCGGCCATCCCGCAGCCGGGCACGCTGGCCAAGGTCCGCGAGTTGACGGCGCACCCCGCCTTCTCCTTAGCCAACCCCAACCGTGTCCGCTCGCTGATCGGCGCCTTCGCGCAATCGAACCCGACTCAATTCAACCGCGCCGACGGCGCAGGCTATGAGTTCATTGCCGACACGATTTTGGCGCTCGATCCGAAAAACCCGCAATTGGCGGCACGGCTGGCGACCGCTTTCCGTACCTGGCGCACGCTTGAAGCAGGCCGCCGCGCAAAGGCGGAGGCCGCCCTGACCCGAATCAAATCGGAGCCGAATTTGTCGCGCGATCTGTCGGACATCGTCGAGCGCGCGCTCGGCTAGCACTCTGAGTCGCGGTAGCGGGCTATTCCGCGCGCTTTAGCGACCGCGATGTTGCCTTTGAGCCGCCTGCATTTTGTGTGGGTAACGATTTTTCAACAATTGACTCCAGGGACTCTCGACAAACAGCCCCGTATCGATTCAAATCCTATGAGTGATTCGGCAAGTGATGCGGCACATCCTTCCGATTCTTGGGCAGGGGACTTATCGAACGGAGGCCTATATGGCGCGCGCCAATTTGGCGAGTGCGTCTGCACACCCGGATTCTATCAAAGGCCTCGCGCAATCGATCGCCAAACCGGCGTATCGGCGGCTGCTGACGGCAGAGCCTTTGCTCCGGCGTGCAGTGCCTGTCCTGATCATCGCCTTCCTCGTCACCATCTGCGTCGGTGCGGGTGTGCAGGTGCTCGATCAGCGCCGCCAGACGCTAGCCACCATGGCGATTTCGCTCGACGCGCTGGCCGATCTCGCCGCCGAACGCCTGCAACAACCGCTCGCACAGCCAACCGACGCCAACGAGCGGCCGCAGGAGGTCTTGGCCCGCGCGCTGCCGTCCTGGGCGACCGGCATCGGCCGCCAGTTCCTGCTCACCAACGCCGAAGGTGCCGTTACCGCCGTTACTCCCGTCGCAGACGGCATCGTCGGCCGCCGCCTGATCGACCTCCTCGGCCCGACCCAGCCGCTCACCACGTTCGGCGCCAGCGCCGGCGTGCTGGAAATCACCCTCCCCAACGAAACCCCTGCCCTCGCCACCGTGCGCATGCTCAAAGCGCCGTTCGGCCAGCTCGCTGTCGTGCAATCGCGCGATATCGCGCTGGCGTCCTGGCGCTCAATCACCACGCTGACCATCACCTTGTCGGCCACCACCGGCTTTGTCGTCTTGATCCTCGGCTTCGCCTTCCACTGGCAGGCGACGCGGGCGCGCGAAGCCGACGTGATCTACGAAACCGTCCGCAGCCGCATCGACACCGCGCTCAACCGTGGCCGCTGCGGCCTGTGGGATTGGGATCTGGCGCGCGGCCGCATCTTCTGGTCGCAGTCGATGTTCGACATCCTCGGGCTGAAGGCGCGCGACAGCCTGATGCCGTTCGGTGACGTCAGCGCGCTGGTGCATCCGGATGACGTCCAACTCTATGAACTCGCCACCGAACTCGCCGAAGCCAAGGTCACAGCGATCGATCACGCCTTCCGCATGCGCCACGCCGATGGCCATTGGGTCTGGCTGCGCGCCCGCTGCGAACTGGTCCGCCAGCGCGGCGAACCGGGCCTGCATCTGATCGGCATCGCCGTCGACATCACCGAGCAGAAAAGCCTGGTCGAGAAGACCGTCGCCGCCGACAAGCGCCTGCGCGACGCCATCGAGACCATTCCGGAAGCCTTCGTGCTGTGGGATGCCGACAACCGGCTGGTGCTGTGCAATTCGAACTTCCAGGAACTGCACAATCTCCCGGAAGAGGCGATCCTGGTCGGCGCTTCCTACGAGTCCGTCGTCGAGGCCGGCAGCCAGCCCGTCGTGCGCAACAAGGTCGTCACCGGCGGCCCGACGGTACCGGGCGCCCGCACCTTCGAAGCCCAGCTTGAGGACGGCCGCTGGCTGCACATCAGCGAGCGGCGCACCAAGGACGGCGGCTACGTTTCTGTCGGTACGGATATCACCGCGCTCAAGACGCACGAAGAGAAACTGGTCGACAGCGAGAAGCGCCAGATCGCCACCATTTCCGATTTGCGCGCGTCGCAGCAGCGCCTGGCCGAATTGGCCGAGAAATACGCCGAGGAAAAGACTCGCGCCGAGGAAGCCAACCAGGCCAAGTCGAAATTCCTCGCCAATATGAGCCACGAACTGCGCACGCCGCTCAATGCCATCATCGGCTTCTCCGAGATCATGGAATCCGGGATGTTCGGCCCGCTCGGCGCCGAAAAATACAACGAATACTGCACCGACATCCGCGACAGCGGTCAGTACCTGCTGGAAGTCATCAACGACATTCTCGACATGTCGAAGATCGAGGCCGGCCGCATCCGCCTCGACTTCGAAGACCTTGATCTCGATACGCTGCTGGCCGAATCCATGCGCGTCGT
>JANMSZ010000386.1:0-2258 GCA_031389925.1 Hyphomicrobiales bacterium
CGGCGCGGAACTCGCGATCTGGGCCGGGCAGTCGGTGGCGCTGGTGGGGCCGTCGGGCGCCGGCAAGTCGACGCTGCTGCATATCGCCGGCCTGCTCGAACATCCCGACCATGGCGACGTCTATATCGACGGCCGCGCCACAGCAGCTTTGCCGGACCATGAGCGCACCCGTATCCGCCGCAACGAGATCGGCTTTGTCTACCAGTCGCATCATCTGCTGCCGGAATTCACCGCGATCGAGAATGTGCTGCTGCCGCAGATGATCCGCGGCCTCAACCGCGGCGAAGCGAAGAAGCGCGCGGTCGAACTGCTGGATTATCTCGGGCTTGGCAACCGGCTCAATCACCGCCCGGCGGAGCTGTCAGGCGGCGAACAGCAGCGCGTCGCGATTGCGCGCGCGGTCGCAAATGCGCCAAGAATTTTGCTGGCCGACGAGCCGACCGGCAACCTCGACGTCCACACCGCCGATCATGTGTTCGCGGCGCTGGCGCAATTGGTGCGCGCCTCGGGACTCGCCACCATCATCGCCACGCACAACATGGAATTGGCGGCGAGGATGGACCGAAGGGTGACGATCAGGGACGGCTTGGTGGTGGAGTTGGAGTAGGGGCGCGTTTCAGGCTCAGCGACCGCGCTTGCAGGAGCCGTGAAACCGTTGCTCGTTGCGACGGTTGGCGTAATATTATACAATCTGGAATGGCGGCAAAAAGAATAGCAACCCGCGCTAGGGCAATGATTGTGGCTGTTGCCCAATACACATTTTCACTGTTGACCAATCCACAATATTGGCGCCGCGGCCTCGATCTTTTTTGCAGCCCTTTCGTCCGGATTCTATCCGCAATCAATGCCGCCACCGAGCTTCGGGAAACTGAGCCGGCACCGCCCGCGCCACCATCCGAGATCGACCTCTATAAATTTCGTCCGATGCCGGTGCGTGCGGATCAGCAGCGTGAGGTGCTGATGTTTCGTGATCGGCTGGACGAACTCCGGTCGCTGCCTTATCCGCCGGGTTACGTCGTCAGTTCGCGCTGGGTAAAGTTTGCGAACCGTTTCGTAGAATTTTGCGGTCTGAAAAACGACGCGCGGACGATCGCCTATTTCGGCATGAGCGATGCCGGTTTTGATGTCGGTCTGCCTAAAGCCAACGTAGCTTGGCTGCCGGGGAGCAGAGCAAGATACATCGAGCGTCACCCGGAACTGACAACCGTGGGAGAGTCGCCACTCGTGCCATCCGACCGTGTCGTTGAGTGCGATGGCGTGGCGTTTTCCCACAGTTTGGAACAGGCGTTTTCTTATTACTCCGCGCTAACGGACGCAATCGGCGACGAGGCGATGGACGTCGTCGTTGAAATCGGCGGCGGCTATGGCCGCTTTGTCCGGCTCCTTAAATTGTCGGGCCGCAGCCGGCGTTTTATCTTGGTTGATTTGCCGGAGTCTCTTCTTTTCGCGTTTGCTTTTTTGCGCCTGCATTTTCCCGAGGCAAGGATGCGCGTGCTGCGCTCAGCAGCAGATTGCGCTCACGATATTTCTGGAGATTATGATTTTACTTTCTGTCCGGTACAGCTCCTGCACCACTTGCGGCCGGCGAAGATTGACCTTGTCGTCGATTCTTACAGCCTCGGCGAAATGCAGCAGGGCTGCGTCGATCACATCATGATGCAAATAGACGCACACTTGCGCCCGCGCTTCTTCTACTCATTCAATGCGATGTTCATCAATAAAGATATTCACTACGCGGCGGGCGGAAATATCGGCGAAGGCAGTGTTGCCGTACTTAATCTGCAGCCGCAATGGTGGCCGGTCAGTTTCAAGCTATGGAACGACGCCATAGATAACGGGGCTTGGCGGAGCACGGTCAACACCGTGTTGCGGCGTGTCGCCATGCCGGTGGAGAAGTTGACCGGCCGGCTCATGGTTGCGGCTGATGCATCCTCCAGCTTGAGCGACGAGCGTCTGGGATATCTATATTTCGCGGCGCTTGGGGCGCGCGATCCAGCCGTGCGTGAACAGCTATTTTCAGAGCTTCGCGAACGCCACATGGCCGACGGGTTTCAGTCGGGGCGGGGCTATGACTTCGATGCGATCGGCGAAGTAAGATTTCTGCGTGAGCGGGCTGAGGCGCCGAGCCGGCATCGCTAAGGTCTTTGCAGGCTTGCGCCTCGGGGCTCGCGACTATCATCGCCACCCGCAACATGGAGTCGGTGGCGAGGATGGACCGAGGGTGACGATCAGGGACGGGCTGGTGGTGGAGTTGGAGT
>JANMSZ010000398.1:0-1935 GCA_031389925.1 Hyphomicrobiales bacterium
CCGCGCCAAGGGACCGCGCGGCGGCGCGCAGCATTTGATGTGGACGGCGACGCGCGCCAAACGTTAGCGCTTGTTGAGGCTCTGCCGCAGTGCGTCGCGGTCGACCTTGCCGGTGCGGCCCAGCGGCAGCTCGGCGCCGAAGTGATAGACGTCCGGCCGCTTGTAGGCCTCGACGCGCTCGGCGACCCACGAGCGCAGTTCTTTTTCGTCGATGGGTTCGGCCCGGGGCACAATGAGGACGTGGATGCGCTCGCCGGCGATCTCATCGGCGACGCCGACCGTGAGCGCGGCCGCGATGGCAGTCAGGCGACGCGAATGACGCCCGCGGCGGCGCCGTCCTGTGCGGGTTGGTCGGCGCGCCGTACGCGGTTGCGGCCCGCCGCTTTGGCGCGATACAGCGCTTCGTCGGCCTGTTCGAGCAGAACGGAGAGCGTCGTCTCGGCATTGCCGCTCGCCGCAACGCCGCCGCTGACGCTCGCATTGACCTGATGACCGTTGATCGAACGGCAACTCTCCGCGAAAGCCAGGCGAATACGGTCGGCGCGCACATAGGCCGGCTCGATGCTCGACCGCGGCAGCACGAGGGCGAACTCTTCGCCGCCGATGCGGCCGAAAACATCATGATGCCGAATAGCCGCCCCAGCCACTTCACAGAATTTCTGGATGACGGCGTCGCCCATCGCGTGGCCGTGGTTATCATTGATGGATTTGAAGAGATCGAGGTCGAACATGATCACCGAAACCGGCAGGCCCTCATGCCGGCAGCGCGCCAGGACTTTTTCGGCGGCTGACATGAAGCCGGCGCGGTTCGCGATACCGGTGAGCGAATCGATGCTGGCGACGAGTTTGCTGGCGGCTTCGCTGCGTTCTTTGACCAGCGCCAAAATAAGCGTGGCAGTGCCGACCGAGAAAACGATGCTCTCGAAATGAATCACGCCGAACAGACTCATCAGCGCCGGAATGCGGTTAGGCGCGCCGTTAAACAGGCTGATCGCGCCGGTCAGCATGACCGTCGCGTGCACGGTTATGAATATGACCAACGGCCAGCGCGCCGGCAGCGTCGGTTTTCGCGCCGCCCAGAAGGTGAACGCTGCGGCGGACAAATAGCTGGCGTTGATGAGAAGGCTGAGAGGAGCGATTAAATTATGCACCGAGGGAAGGATGCTTACGAAGGCCACCGCCAGGCCGCCGAGGAAGGCGATCACGGGCGGCGCAGGCTTGCCGGCAAAGGAGCGCGCGCCCTTCCACATCAGGCCCATCGCCAGCGCCAGCACGATGCTGCCGAGGCCCAGAACCTGTGGCTCGTGCCACGCCCTGCCGATCACCAGCAGCATGATGCCGCAGGCCGAGACCAGGCTGGCGATACCCCACAGGCCCAACAGCGGCGTCCTCTGGTTTCCCAGCCACGCACCGAGCAGGATCGCGCCGGAACATACGGCGACGAAACTTCCCATCACCATCAGCGTCGGAACATCGAGCAGCATTGTTGAGCGCGGTCCTTGTCCTGCCGCGCCGAGCGCGCTGGACGTCACTTGTCGTGAACCACAATGTGCGCCTGTGGCTCTTGAGAAGCCGGTATTCTGATCGATAAAATTGTAGCGATCATCCCGATTTGGCCGGATTTTTACCGCCATGAATCGCGTTGGCGGTATCCCGCCACCGGCCCTCGCAAATTCCCCCGCCGCCGCCTATGTCTGTGACGGACGGAGCACCATCATGGACGAAAGCATTTCCTCGTTGATCGACCGCGCCGGGCTGGACAAGGCCAAGGTGCGCCAGTTGATCGGACGCGGGCTGGAAGGCGCCGACGACGGCGAATTGTTCCTCGAATACAAACAGGCCGAGGTGCTCGCCTTCGACAACGGCCGGCTCAAGCAGGCGACCTACGATACCTCGCAGGGTTTCGGCCTGCGCGCCGTCAAAGGCGAAGCGGTC
>JANMSZ010000440.1:0-5747 GCA_031389925.1 Hyphomicrobiales bacterium
CAGTATCCGGAACTGAGCTGGCCTGAGGAGCATATCCCCACTGGCAAACGCTATCCTTGGCTCGTAGCCATCATGTGCAACGCATTAGCGGCTCAGATCACTTGCAATCCGTCGGCCGACATGCGCAAGGCACTCAAGGCAGACTTGCGTGTGCATAAAAAATATTTCGAAAGTGATGAATTCAAAAATGAGGGTGGATGGAATCTATATCCAAAAAAGCTGGTGCGGTTGTATAGAGAAATTTAATGCTCACTCACAAATCTTGCCTGATCCAGGCCTTCTGCACGTCCTCACACCAGTTGCCGACGTTCCACTGGCCCCAGGCGCCGAGCCCGCCGAGCTCGTCCGGGCCGGAATAGACTGCCACATGAACGACGCTGAGGCCGTCATGGGTCTGCGCAACTTTCAGCGCAGCGCGCAGCGCCTCGGCGTCTCCGCTGCCGCACAAAGCACACACGCCGGAGACTGAATTGGCGAGCTGAACATAGTCGACCGCGACGCGGTCATTGGTTTTGAATTCGACATTGTACTGCGCGTGCTGCAAGCCGGTGATCGCCGCCATGCGGCGGTTGTCGAAGATCACGATCATGCCACGCACGCCGTGCTCGACGGCGTCGATCAGGATCTGCGGGTTCATCATGAAAGAGCCGTCGCCGGTAAAGGCAATGGAATAGCGCGGCTTGTCGGCGACGGCCGACGCCAGCAGCGCGCTCACCGCAAAGCCCATGTAGGACGCGCCACTTTCGGTGAACGTATCGCCGGTGCGGTCGTCCTCGACGATCTGGAAGCCGTTGGCCTGCACATCGCCGGCATCGAACAGCTTGGCGGCGTCGATGCTCTTGGCAAAATCGGCGACGATCTTGATGGCCGCGGGCTGCGCCAGCACCGGCTTTTTCCAGACCGTGTCCGGTAACGGCGGACATTCGAAGCGCTCGCGCTTGTAGGCCGCCCATTCCGCTTTCTTGGCGGCGCAGGCGTCGAGCCAAGCGCGCTTGTTCTTCACGACGTCCGCAAGCTTTGCCGCCAGCCGCTCGGCCACCGCCGAGATGTCGCCGACCAGCGCGACGGTGTTGTTGTAATGCAGCGCGTCGGCCAGCTCGCCGTTGATGTTGATGACGGCCTGCGCCTTTTTGTAGCCGATGCCCGAGCAGTCTGCCTGGCACACCGCGCGCGAGCCGATGACGATCAGCAGATCCGCTTCAGCCATCGCGTAATTTCCGCTGATCGATCCCTTTGAGCCGCCGACATGCATGTTCTGGGGATGCGCGTCCGGCAGCACGCCGGTCGAGCCGGGCGACAGCACGACCGCGGCACCGGCGGCTTCCGCGAGCTTGCACACCGCCGCGTCGTGGCCGCGCGTGCCGCCGCCGGCCTTGATGGCGATCTTGCCGGCGCCCGCAATCATCTTCGCCGCTTGCTCAAGCGCATTATCGTCAGCGGGCGCAAGTTTCGGCAACTCCGGCCGGCCCGGCAGACCCGCGAGATTGACCGTCAGCCGCGCCGGCTGGGTGTTGAGCGGCAACAAGAGAAAAAACGGCCCGGCGCGATAGGGATGGTTCACGCACAGCGAACCGCGGCGCAGCGCGTCGCGCACAGCCTGCGGCGTATGCAGCACATAGGACTGGCCCATGATCGCGGTCATGCGGCCGAACAGGCTTTGCTCTTCCTTCGGCACCTGCTGCATGTTGTAGCCTTCGCCGAACGTCGTCTCGTCACCATAGATATGGTAGACGCCGACGCCGTTCGAGGCAGCGGCCAGCGACCCCGCCATCGCCTGCAGCGCGCCGGGACCGATCGACGTCACCACCGCGGACGTTTCACCGTATTGCCAGCGCAGCGCGGTGGCGGCATGCGCCATCTCGACTTCGTTGCGGCAATTGATGGTGCGGGTCGCGCCTTCTTCCTCGTAGACGCGCAGCACGTCGCCGAGATCGGTCGAGCCGTGACCGAAGATCGCGAAATATTTGCGCACGCCCTGCTTGAGCAGGCCGAGCACCAGTGCCTCCGACAGCGTGCAGTCGATCAGCTTCGGCACGCTGCCTTTGGCGAGAGCTTGTTCAAGTCCACCGGCCTGCGCGATCGCCTTGGCGCGCGCACGGGCGTCGGCGCGAGGGTCGGCCTTGTTCGGATCGAGCATCATGATTTGCCCTCGTTTTCACGCAGGAAACCGTCGGCTATTTTATTCCATTCCTGCCAGTGGCGGCGATAGGAGTAGTGGCCGCCCTCCTCGACGATCACAAGCTTTGAGCCGGCGACCCCTTTGTGCAGGTCTTCCGACTGGTAGGACGGCACGGTGGCGTCGTCGCGCGTGCCGATGATCAGCGACGGGTTCTTGATCTTGTGCAGTTCGGTGCTGCGGTCGTGCGACAGCGTCATGTCGAGACGGCCCGCCAGCACCTCGACCGGCGCCACGGTCTTGAGCGCACGCTGCTCCAGCTCCATGACCTTGTCGAGATTATAGCGGAATTGCATGGCGCCGTTGGTGAACAGCGAAGACACCTTGACGTATTCTTCCGGCCCATAAGACAGCGCGATACGTTTGCGGGTCATCTGCACCCGCGTGATGTACTCGTCGGCCTTCACCCAGGTGTTGGAGAACACACAGCAATTCAGCCGATCCGGATAATCGATGGCGAGGTTCTGCAGCACGCAGCCGCCGGTCGAGGTGCCCGCCACATGGGCCTTGTCGATGCCAAGCTTGTCGAGCAGCGCGATGGCGTCGCGCGCCAGCGCCTGGGTCGAATAGGCATCTTTAGGCTTGTCGCTGTCGCCGGCGCCGCGATGGTCGAACGAAATGCAGCGGTAGCGCTTGGAGAATTCCGCCATCTGGAATTCCCAGGCATTCAGCAGCCCGACCAGCCCGGGAATGAACAGGAAGGCGGGACCTTGCCCGCGCTCCTCGTAGTTCAGCGTCAGTTCGCCGACATCGATGCGCACGGCTACTCCTCGCCCGCCATAACGTCGGCGACATCGATGGCGCGGCCCTCGCGCGCGCTACGCACGCCGGCCTTGATCACCGCCAGATTGCGCGAGGCCCAGTAGCCGTCTGTTTCCGGCTTGCCGCCGTTACGCACACACGCGACGAACTCGTCGAGCTCCTCGCGAATGGCATCGTTCGGCTCAGTTTTGACCGGCGTCGCCTTGGTGTCGCCGCGCTTGAGATGGCGCAGGCCGTTGAACAGATCGTAATAGGCGGTCGCTTCCTTGCCGTAGATATTCATCATGTAATATTCCGACGCCGACGCATAAGACGCCGTCAGGTTGGAAATCGCGCCGCTCTCGTGCTCGAGAATGAGATTGGCGACATCGGGATTATCGCCCGGCAGCACCAGCCGGTTCGACATGCCCGAGACGCGCTTGACCGGACCCATCAGGAATTCCAGCACGTCGACATAATGGATGCCGATCTGCAGCATGACGCCGCCGGGCATGCCTGAGGCCTGATAGCGCCAGGACGACAGGTCGATCTTGCCGAGCCGGTCGCGGCTGATATTGCCTTCGGCCTGCACCAGTTTGCCGAAACGTCCGGCATCGATTTCAGCCTTGATCCAGCGGAAATGGCTTTCGCGCCGGCGCTGATAGCCGAGCGCCAATACGACGCCGGCCTTTTCGCACACCCGCGCGATGGCGAGGCCCTCCGCCACGGTATTGGCGATCGGCTTGTCGAGAAAGACATGCTTGCCGGCGGATGCGGCCTGCTCGGTGGTCTCAAGATGAATGTTGTTGGGCGTGGTATTGATGATCGCTTCGATCGAAGGGTCTTTGAGGATCGCGTCGTAGCTCTCGGCCTGCGCGCAATTGTATTTCTTCGCAAAAGCGGCGCGCTTATCCGGCGAACGCGTGAAACAGGTCGCGATATCGAACAAATTCGAACGCTTGCAGGCGTCGGCCAAAACGTCCGACCACCAGCCAATTCCCAGAACGGCAACACGCAACGGCTTCATTGTCTTATTCTCTTCCTTTTTCTTGCGCATGATCTTGTCCGAAAACCGGTTCCCACCCACGGATCAAGTCCGAGGGCAGGCTTTTCGGGATCATGCGTTACGAACCACCGCCGCGATGCATTCACATCGCGGCGGTGCATTGTCGACATGACCTATTTGGATTCCGAGGCGGCCGCCGCTTCCTTCAAGATCGGCGCCCAGCGCGGAATATCGGCGGCAACGGTCTTGCGCAGATGGTCCGGGCCACGTTCCGCCTTAGGCGGCACGGTGCCGCCGAGTTTGCCGAGCCGCTCGGCCGTGGCCGGCTCGTCGAGCGCCTTGTCGAGCGCATCGGCGAGCTTGGCGACGATCTCCTTCGGCGTGCCCTTCGGCGCATAAATGCCGCTCCAGATGTTGAGCTGGAAGTCCGGCACGCCGGCTTCCTGGGCGGTCGGCACATTCGGAATGGCCGCAAGCCGCTTCGGACCGGCGACCACGATGCCGTTGACTTTCTCGCCCGAGATGGCCGCCACCATGACGACGGCCTGCTCGCAGGCGATGTCGATATGTCCGCCCATCAGGTCGTTCATGCCGGGGCCCATGCCGCGATAGGCCACCTGCGTCGGCTTGATGCCGACGACCTTGTTGAACAGGACGCATGCCATGTGCGAGGTGCCGCCGACGCCGCCATGGGCCTGCTTCACCTGGGCGCCGTTCTGCTTCGCCCAGGCGACAAACTCCTTGAGGTTCTTGACCGGGATATCCTTCTTGATGGAGACGGCGGCCGGTGCATTGGCCGACATGCCGATCGGCTCGAAGTCCTTGTTCGAATCGTATTTCAGATTCGGATAGAACGTGGGCGCGGCAATGATGGTGCCCATGCTGGCGGCAAACACCGTATAGCCGTCGGGCTTGGCTTCCGCCGCGCGCGTCGCGCCGATCGTACCGCCGGCGCCGCCGACGTTTTCGATCACGATGTTCTGTCCGAGATGGCGGCTCATGCTTTCCCCGGCGATGCGGGCGACGATGTCGCTCGGCCCACCGGCCGGGAACGGCACGATCATGGTGATGGTGCGGTCCGGGTAGCCCTGCGCGTGAACCGGCGCGAGGCCGCCGAGCATGAAAGGCGCAACCAAGGCCGCGCCAAGTAGAACAACCTTCCTCATCGTTTCCTCCCTGTGTGTCATGTTGTGCGCTTAATCCCTTAGAGAACCAGTTCGCCGCCCACCGTGCCGCTCTGCGTCAGCTTGGTGAACAGTGCATCGTCATGCGTGACCAGCAGGGTCACGTTCGTTTCGTTCCGGAGTACGTTGTTAAGCCAGCGCAGTTGGCCGATCACGGCCGGCACGTCTTCCTTGACCCAGGGCGCCGCCTTGCCCTTGATCTGCGCGATATTCTCCAGCACCCAGCCGACATCGACACTGTGCAGGATTTCGCGGCCCGACTGCAGCGCGATGTAGACCATCTGGTGATCGGCGCTGTGACCGGCCGCCTTGATCAGCACGATGCCCGGCGCCACCGGGTAATAATCCCCGTAGTTGAGGATGTTGAACTTGTTCACCTGCTCCGCCGTCATGGCCAGATGCGGCTTGTGTGGCGTGTTCAGCAGGCACTGCGCGGTGGCGACGCCGACGAAGGTCTTGGCGGCGAGTTCGTCGAAATTCGCCGCGCATGTCACACCGGCAACGTGATCGGCGTGAAAATGCGTCAGCACGATCATGCGCGCCGCGTTGAGCGCGCGTTGCAGCTTGGCGAATTCAGCTGGAAAATAAGGCTCGCGCTTGTCCGGCGTCGAGAACGAGTCATGGGTCTCCTGGTCCAAAC
>JANMSZ010000487.1:0-1674 GCA_031389925.1 Hyphomicrobiales bacterium
TGGCGCGCGGTGTAGCCGACATTGTCGAGGTCGTTGTGCTTGCCGCCGGCGCGCACGCATTTCTGCGACGACACGGCGCGGCTATAGGGGCGCTTTTCCAGGCCGGTGAAGACGTTCTTGAACTGCACCATGCCGGCATTGGTGAACATCAGCGTCGGGTCGTTGCGCGGCACCAGTTCCGACGACGGCACGACCGTGTGGTCGTTGGCCACGAAGTAATCGAGGAAGCTCTTACGGATGTCATTGACGCCGCTCATCGGAACGCTGATAGCCCCTGAATCGCTGGGCTAAATCACCGCCCGGCTTATGTTTTTCAGGGCCTTATGTAGCGGCGGGGATGCTCCAAGTCCAGGAAGGGGCGCCCACAAACGCCTTCGCCCCCATCCTCGGTGGCGGCCGCTTTACGCAGCCGGGTGCCGATGGGGGCTAAGCGACGTTTACGCACATACTCGGTTACGCAGTACCGAACTCAGGCCGCCAACGCGGGCGGCCTTAACTCAGGCGGCCAAATCACGCAGCTTTGGCCGCCGTCCTCTTCGCCTTGCGCTCGGCCTTGGCCGCCTTAGCGGCGACCTTGGTCGCGGCCTTGCGTTCGGCCTTAGACTCCACCTCGGACTTCGCCGTTGCCGTCATCGGCGTGGTCCCGTCCTCGGTGGTCTTTTCCTTGGCAAACTTAGCCTTGGCTCTTTCCTTCGCGTTCTTGCGTTTCTCGGGCTTCGGCCGGGTCATCACCAGACCGGCGTCGCGTGGCGTGGTTTCCAAAATTGCAATCGTAGCGTTGCCAGACTTGTCAGGATTGGCAGATTTGGGCTGTGCAGGATTTACTTCTTCCTGCGCCGGTCCTTGTGAAGGGGCGTCACCCGCCTCCCCGTGACCAGCACCGGGCGCTTGCGTCAAACCGCGAGCAGCCGGCGTACCCTTGCCCTTTCAAGCTTCGGCAGCGTCGTCGTCGTCCTTTTCGACTTCGCCCTGCATGATCGCCTCGGCGATCAGCCCGGAATTCGCACGCACCTGCGCCTCGATCTTGTTGGCGATGTCGGGATTTTCTTTCAAGAACACCTTGGCGTTCTCGCGGCCCTGGCCGATGCGCTGGCTGTCGTAGGAATACCAGGCGCCGGATTTCTCGACCACGCCGGCCTTGACGCCGAGATCGACCAGTTCGCCGACCTTGGAGACGCCCTCGCCGTACATGATGTCGAACTCGACTTGCTTGAACGGCGGCGCCAGCTTGTTCTTGACCACCTTGACGCGGGTCTGGTTGCCGACCACTTCGTCGCGCTCCTTGATGGCGCCGATGCGGCGGATATCGAGGCGCACCGAGGCATAAAACTTCAGCGCATTGCCGCCCGAGGTGGTTTCCGGCGAGCCGTACATCACGCCGATTTTCATACGGATCTGGTTGATGAAAATCACCATGGTGCGCGATTTCGAGATCGACGCGGTCAGCTTGCGCAGCGCCTGGCTCATCAGCCGCGCCTGGGCGCCGGGCTGCACGTCGCCCATTTCGCCTTCGAGTTCGGAGCGCGGCACCATAGCCGCGACCGAGTCGACCACCAGCACATCGACCGCGCCGGAGCGCACCAGCGTGTCGGCGATTTCCAGCGCCTGCTCGCCGGCGTCGGGCTGCGAGATCAGAAGGTCGTCGACATTGACGCCGAGCTTGCGGGCATAGAC
>JANMSZ010000451.1:0-2637 GCA_031389925.1 Hyphomicrobiales bacterium
CGGGCGTGTGGGCGCCGAGCGCGGTCACGGTCTGCGGGATGGTCAGGAACCAGAACGCGGCGAGGCCAAGCGCAGCGCAGACAGCCGCCAGCACAGTCAGCTTCTTCATCATGCGCGTTCCCCGCTAGTGGTCCGATTCTAACATTCGCATCCGGTCTGTGAGGCACTTTTGCGAATGTTAGAATCAATGGACCTCTAGCTAGTTATTGTTGCTAGTGGAGCTTTGGATTTGACGTTCGCTTAAGATATTCGCGGCTAGCGGGTAGCGAACGTCAAATCCGCTCCACTAGGTCTCATAGCGCAAATAAAACGCCGGCGCGACAGAACCGCGCCGGCGGGATCAAAGACGGCGGAATTTCTATTGCCGCGAAGCCCGGTAGTCCTCGTGACAGTTGTCACAGGTCTTGCCGACGGCCGGAATTGCGGCCTTGAGGCCATCGAGTGACTCTGCGGCCTTTGTACGATTATCCGCCACGGCTTTGCCGAAAGCAGCGGCCTTGGCGTCGAAATCGCTTTTCGCCAGCCAGATCTTCGGCGTCGCGCGGGTTTCGCCGCCCGTTTTGGAGTTGTCCGGAAATAGCGCCGACAATTTTTCCGCGGTCTCCGCCCATTGCGCGAAGCCGGCCTGCACCTTGGCGGCGTCGAACGGCGTTTCGCCTTTCGTCATCTTCACCATGGCTCCGGCATGTTGGACGTTGCCTTTCATGAGCGCCTTGCGGGCGGCAATCGGGTCCTGTTGCGCGACAACCGCGGTCGCGCCAAGAGCGACGATGGCAGCGGCCACCGCAATTCGCATCAATCTCATGAAATTCCCCTGTGACTTCTGGTTAGCCAGTCACCGGCAAACACCAGCTTTGTGGGGTTATTCCGGCGATCCGCACGCGGCGTGATGCCGCGCGCCATCACTAAAACGTGAACCTCAGAAAACGCTCAGGCCGCGCTGGATTTGTGGGCCTTTTCGATGGCCTGCCAAACCTTCTGCGGCGTCGCCGGCATGTCGATGTGGCGGATGCCGTAAGCGCGGTGGAGCGCGTCGACGATGGCGTTGATCACGGCCGGACATGACCCGATGGCGCCGGCCTCGCCCGCGCCTTTGACACCCAACGGATTAGTCTTGCACGGCGTGTTGCGGGTTTCGAACACGAAGTCGGGTGCGTCGCCGGCGCGCGGCATGGCGTAGTCCATGAAGCTGGCGCTCAAGAGCTGCCCCGACGCAACGTCGTAGACCGTGTCTTCCATCAACGCTTGGCCGATGCCCTGCACCGCGCCGCCATGCACCTGCCCCGCCAGCATCAGCGGATTGAGCGTGGCGCCGAAGTCGTCGACGATCACATATTTGATGATCTCGGTGGCGCCGGTATTGGGATCGATCTCGACCTCGGCGATGTGCGCGCCGTTCGGATAAGTCGGCGGCTCGTTGGCGAATTCGTTGGCGGCCTTCAGTTTGTCCGGCGTCGCTTTCGGATGCGCGGCAATGTCGGCGAATGAAATCGCGCGGTCGGTGCCGGCGATGCGTACCGTGCCGTTAGCGATCTCCATGTCGCCGACCGCGGCTTCCAACGCGTCGGCGGCGATGTCCTTAAGTTGGCCCGCCAGCATCTTGCTGGCGCGATCGACCGAGACGCCGCCGATCGGGATCGAGCTCGATCCGCCGGTGCCGGCGCCGGTAGCGATCCGGTCGGTGTCGCCCTGCACCACGCGCACGAGCTCGGGCGGCAGGTCGAGATGGTCGGCAACCAGTTGCGCGTAGGATGTGGCGTGGCCCTGCCCGGTCGATTGCGAACCGATCAGCACGGTGACGCCGCCGTCTTTGTCGAGATTGATGGTCGCGGTCTCCGGCCCGTTATTGCCGCAGGCCTCGATGTAGGTCGCCATGCCGATGCCGCGCAATTTGCCGGCGCGCTTGGCGGCCGTGGCGCGTTTGCCAAAGCCGGCCCAGTCGATCATCTCCTGCGCGCGCGCCATGGCGCCGGCGAAGTCGCCGGAATCGTAGACTTTGCCGGTCGGCGTTTTGTACGGCAGCGCTTTCGGCTTGATGAGATTCTTGCGGCGCAGCGCGTCGGGCGCCATGCCGATCTCGAGCGCCGCCGCGTCGACCGCGCGTTCGATCAGATAGGACGCTTCCGGCCGTCCGGCGCCGCGATAGGCATCGACCGGCACCGTATTCGTGAACGCCGCGCGCAACCGCGCATGGGCCGCCGGTATGTCGTAGGCGCCAGTCGCCATGCCCAGCCCGAGCCAGGGAATATACGGCCCGTAGCACGACAGATATCCGCCCATGTCGGCGACGATATCGAGATCGAGCGCGAGGAAACGCCCTTTGTCGTCGAGCGCGAGTTTTGCGGTCGAGATGTTGTCGCGGCCGTGGCTGTCGCCGAGAAAATGCTCGCTGCGGTCGGCGACCCATTTCACCGGCTTGCGCAGCTTCTCGGCCGCCACCGCGGCCAGCGCATATTCGCGATAGGGAAACAATTTGGTGCCGAAGCCGCCGCCAACGTCCGGCGTAATAACGCGCATCTTCTCCCGCGGCAGCTTCATCACCGCGCCACCGATGATGTCGCGGATGATGTGGCTGCCTTGGCTGCCGAGCGTCAGCGTGTAGCGGTCGCCATCGTATTCGGCGATGACGCCGCGGGT
>JANMSZ010000520.1:0-11220 GCA_031389925.1 Hyphomicrobiales bacterium
CGGCGCGCGGCCGGCGACTGCGGCGACCGCATTCTGGACGCAGGCTCCTAATGCTGGTGGCCTGCTGTTCGCTCCTCCTTGCCCTTGTCTGTAGGCCCTCGCCGGGCATTCCCGTCGTCTCCACCATGGCCGCCGTGGCCGCCATGTCCTCCATGGCCAAACACGTGCATGGCCGCGAAGACGACGGCTATTAGTATCCAGACCCAGTTCGCTGATATCCAAGCCATGGCTGATAAATCCTTTGACTAGAGTATTGGAGATGACCCGGGGCTGTCTTTTTCAAGCTGCATCCGCACGAGCGTGCAGACGCTCGCGGCAATCGCGATTAACTCCAAAACGATGGCATCGTTAAATAAATGCCCTTCAGAGAATCCGAGAAAAGTCCCCTTTTCCCCCGCGATCCATGCACCAAAAAGTGCAAGCGCGCCGACTATCCCCACGACAATACTTATCAGGTGTATTACTTTGGACAGTTTCATAGTTTTGCTCTCTATCTGTTGTAAGTGCCGCGCGAGAAGATCCGCTGCCGCGCGGCGGGCGTTTGATGTGCCGTAGTCTTAATGAATGGCGGGGTGCACCACGCGACTCAATTACGCGAAGAGGCCCCAGCAGCACCCACTTGGACCTCGATCGAGCGGATCGAGGCCCCAGGAAAGTATGACTACGAACATTTCCAACCTTTCAGACGCTGAGTCTTTAACTCAGATCAAAAACGGCACTGCGTCGAGGGAAAATCTGTGGCATCGCTTCACGTGTGGCGGACTGGGAGCCTTTGGAACTCGACCAGTTGTATATTGGCGGATGCGATCAAACCGTCGCCTTCGTTGCGCCGAAGGAGATCGCTTACCGTGAGAGCTATATCCCAAGAGCTGAAATGCGCTGTACCCATCGATCTTTAATACGGATCAAGTTCAGCGCACCCTTTTGATCGTAAAAAGGAAGTTCAAAGCGGCGCGCGATGTGCCGCGGTCTATTTGTCGGGGCGTCGATGTGACCATCTCCGCCGACATCGTTATCATGGAGACTTCGCATGTCTGGCTTAGTGGCAGGCGTCCCGCGTTTCGCCCGAATTGCAATCCTTGTGCCGCTTTTCGGTTTGCTCGTGTCGGGGTGCGGCGTCAATACCATCCCAACCTATGAAGAGCAGGCCAAGGCCAAATGGTCGGACGTACAGAACCAATATCAGCGGCGGGCCGATCTTATTCCAAATTTGGTCGAGACGGTCAAAGGCTTTGCGCAGCAGGAGCGCACCGTGCTCGAGGCTGTGACGAACGCGCGGGCGCGCGCAACTTCAATCCAGGTAAACGCGGATACCATCACCGACCCAGAAGCCTTCAAAAAATTTCAGGAGGCGCAGGCGCAATTGTCCGGCGCGCTTGGTCGGCTTATCGCGATTTCCGAAAATTATCCCGATCTCAAATCGAATCAGAATTTTCTTGCGCTGCAGTCGCAGCTCGAAGGCACTGAAAACCGTATTGCGGTCGCCCGCCGCGACTACATCGAAGCAGTTCGGCTTTACAATACCGAACTCAGAACATTCCCCGGCAGGATATGGGCGTCAACGCTCTACAAGAACAACAAACCGATGCAAGAATTCACGGTCGCTGATGACTTGAAGAAGCCGCCACAAGTGAAATTCTAGGTCACCGCCGTGCCCCGCCACGCGATCTTAACCGTTATCGCGTGGATCTGTCTGATATGTGCCGCTGCGGCGCAGACGCTCATCTTTCCTGCGCTCACCGGCCGCGTCGTTGACGAAGCCAGCGTACTGGACGTGACAGCGCGCGCGGCACTAACCGAAGCGCTGGCCAGCTTTGAGTCGAAGACGACAAATCAGATCGTCGTCGTTACGCTGAAATCGCTGCAAGGCACTTCTGTCGAGGACTATGGCTATCAGCTCGGGCGGCGCTGGCAGATCGGCCAGAAGGATAAAAATAACGGAGCACTGCTGATCGTAGCGCCGAGCGAGCGGAAAGTCCGGATCGAAGTCGGTTACGGCCTTGAGGGCACACTGACCGACGCCATTTCCAAATTCATTATTGAGACTTCAATCCTGCCACGCTTCAAGGTCGGCGATTTTTCCGGCGGCATTAAACGCGGTACTGAAGACATAATCCAGGTGCTCTCCGGCGATGCTGAGGAGTGGCAACGCCGAGTTGCTCAGAATTCCTCACCAGACGTCACACGGACGGACTCCAAAGCCTCCATTTGGCCGGCAATCGTCCTCGTTCTGGTCGGCGTTGGACTCCTTATCTTCTGTGCCACGAGGGGGGGCGCCATTTGTCAGGGTATCTTGCAGCTTCTGTTCCTGATGCTCCTTTCAGGAAGGCACGGTTCGTCGAGGGGCGGTTCGTCATGGTCCGGCGGAGGCGGCTCGTTCGGAGGCGGCGGCGCCTCGGGAAGCTGGTGAGGAGAGGAGAATGATCACCGAATCCGAAAAGAAACGTATTTCCGATGCCATCCGAACGGCCGAGTCGCGAACCGCTGGGGAAATCTTCTGCGTCATCGCTCGCCATTCAAGTGATTACCGACTGGTTCCAATTGCTTGGGCGGCAGCCTTCGCTCTGTTCGTGCCATCGCCGCTTATTTACCTGACGACGTGGTCGGCAGCGACTATTTACCTCATACAAGTCATAGCCTTTCTCATCGTAGCTATGACCCTGTCGCATCCAAAGCTACGTTTCCACATCGTGCCGCGCCGGGCTAAGCACGACCGCGCCCATGCCGAAGCCATGCGTCAATTCTTTGCTCAGGGGTTAGACAAAACGGAGCACCGCACCGGTGTGCTCATCTTTGCCTCTACGTCCGAGCGCTATGCGGAGATTGTCGCAGACGCCGGTATCAATGGAAAAGTAGCGCCTCAGGTTTGGGACGACGCGATCAACGGTTTAGTAACGGCGATCAAAGCCGACAGGCCGGCGGACGGTTTCATTGCGGCGATCGAACAATGCGGCGCGGTCCTCGCTGCGCATTTTCCGCCGGGCGCGCTGAAACGCGACGAGCTACCGGACAAGCTCTTGGAGATCTAAACGCCCCCTACGACGCACTTCATCCGTGAGACCCCACAGACGAAGTATTTTGGAAGAGCATGCCCAAATTCACGTTGCATGGACGCCTCCAAGAATACGCCTTCGCACCGGGGACGCCGATCGGCAGATCGGGGGAACACCAAGGGGACCAACGGCGTCAAGACGTACTGGGGTAGGTAGGTCACCTCTCGCTCGGCGCTCGGCAACTGTTTCATTCGAAGAATCGTCGCTGATCCACGCTAAAGCCAGGTGAGGATCGATTCCAGCAACATCGACGAGCTTGTCTGGATTCAAGATATGAAGACGCCGATAGTGAAATTCGGCAATCCCTTCCTTGCGCAAATCTCGAAGCACGCGATTGACGTGAACGCCAGTGAGACCGGTCGCGTCGCCGATGTGCTCCTGGGTTAGCGGGAGATACATTTCTTCGCCGCGGCACCCGGGCCAGCGCAGCCGAGATCGAATAAACAGCTCGAGCAGCAAATATGCGACTCGCTCCCGAGCTGAACGCCGACCCATGCTGGACAAATGGCCGTAGGCGAGGCCGCGATCCCGTGAGATTAAACCTGCCAACTGCATTCCGACTTCCGGATTATCATTGGCGAGACGTGAAAGATTCTCATGCGTAATGATGCCGACGACTACATCTGTCAAAGCCTGCGCACTATAATTCATCGTCGCCCCCCGCGCTGGGATAAAAGCAAGTATCGCGCCGGGAAGGGAAAACTGGATGATTTGCTTGCGGCCATCCTCAAGCAAACTGTAAAGCGCGACCCACCCGTCAACGAGACTGTAGATCGCGTCGCCTCTCTCTCCGAGGCGGAACAGATCACAGCCGGCTTTAAGCGCGCGGTCGGCAGACTTGTAGCGGTCGGCCGCACCCAAAATACCGGCGGCGAGATCGGGGCAAATGCTATCCGAGCGGGCTACATGAGTAGAGCGAGCGTTTGGGATATTTTCTGATACTCGCGTGGAATGTAACATTTTCACGACTCCCGAGCTGCTGTAGCTCACTTAATCTCTCATCAATGAATCGAGGTTTGAATTGCCCGCCGCCTGAGCGCCGACGCCAATTAGGCGCGGCTATCTGTTCATGCAGGAGGTTCGATCTAGAGAGACAGTCGGGGAGGTCGAAACTCAGCGTTTAATTCAGCTGATGACAGGTCCGTTTGCGCGGGCTGTTTTTCAAACCGCAGAACGAAATCCTGTATTCCTGCGCCGCCGGCAGTGGTTATGCCGGCCGAACACGCAGGACAGCAGGCATCGGCACAATTGGGGCCGTGAGAGTGCCCAAACCCACGACCGCAACAAAACTTGTGGTTTACCGTGAGCTTGGCATCGGCTGGGGAATTCGTAATCGATTGAGTTACCGTTGGTACAGCAACTGACACTGCCGGTGCAGCTACCGACGCAGCGCCACTTTCAGACGGACAAGCTTGCGAGGCGCCGACTGAGATAAGCATCAGTATCGTTACCGCAGTACCGACGAGGGTAAACCAATTCAATACGCGGCCCATCAAGCGCCGGAGACTCATCGTCACGCGTTCGCGACCTTGAGCACTCCTTTGCTTGCGCAGAGAAAACATACTGTGTGGACCCCAAATATACGCAATTGGACCATTTGCCTGTATGCATAGTCGCCGAGGGGCGGAAAAGTTCCCTTGATCTACATCAATTAGGAAAGACGACAATTTGGAGCCGTAAAAAGTAAGCCTCGGAGCGGCGATTGTTTGATGCAGCTTAAGGTTTGACCTGCCGATACCGCCTACCCTCAGTATCGAACCAGATCGAGGCTAGTGAGGACACCATGGGTGAGGCCGCGCTTTTAGGGCCGCCTCTAGCAGTCAAGACCGCCGTTTTGGTGATCAAGCCCGGCTCTGAGTCGCTCCTCTGCCCGTTTTTTGACAAGTGTGATGGCGTCTTGGTGTTCAACGCCGTCGACGGCTCCAAGGAGTTTCATCCATACGATCGCTCTAGCGCGAAACCAGCGTACAAGCTCATTCTGAAACTGCAGCCTCGGCACCTCATCTGCGGGTTTATCGGCGGACCCGAAAGGGAGATGCTAGTCGCCGCTGGCATCGACGTACGCTTGGGCTCGTGTAGTTGCTCAGTCGACGAACTCGTCAGCTCCTTTTCAGCCCTGCCAAAAGCTTGACGGGGCGCCAGTGCCGACCCGATTTGTTTTTTCAAAAATCACCTTGAGTGTAATTCGGCCTTTTCAGCTTGAGTACGTTGAGCGCGGTCTCGAATGCCGTCGAGGTAATCGTGGCTGCTTCATAGGCCGCCGCATTCCATAATCTGCCATTGTGCGTATCTACTCGTCCGGCCCGCTAGGCTTTGCGGATCCACACCGAGTTTGATCAAATTTTTATAAATCCGCCGCCTGTCAAAGGACCGGCGTCCTCCTCACTGACTTCAATGGTGCCATCAGCACGCACCATAACCTGACGTCCGCTCAACGTCGAAACATGAGAAATCCCGGCCGGCGCCTTCAGGGTGACCATTCGCTGGAGCGTACTCCTAGATGCTTCTTCGGCTAAGCCCCGGTAGTACTCAAGAATCCCGGCTCCAGGCATTCGCTGTTTGAGCCACTCCAACGCCTGCGACGTCGAATCGACCTGGTCGTCGTACTTCGACTTCGGAAACGTCGACAGTTCGTGTAGGTACTCAGCCAGCCAATGCGCTTCGAGGGGGATATAAACAAAGCCGTTTTCGATCACGCCGGTCTGTGCATCAAGTCGCATGATTTTATGCGTGGTGGGCCCGGGAGGACTCGAACCTCCAACCAGACCGTTATGAGCGGTCGGCTCTAACCATTGAGCTACGGGCCCGGCACAGACCTTCTATCAATGCGCGAGGGCGTTGTGCAATCGACCTTTCCTGCGCCCCTCTCCTATCCAGCCACGGAATGCGCTAGCCTGCCGCGCCTTCACCGCCGGAGAACCCAGCGAATGCACGTCTTTAGCCTCGAAGCCGAACAACAGTGGAATCCCAAGCACCACGTCGAGAATATCCTCGGCAAGATCGCCGACGGCGACGTCACGGTCGCCTGCTGGGAGCCGGGCCAGATCAGCCCCTATCACTGCCACCCCGATGCCACAGAAATCTATTTCTGTTTCTCCGGCGGCGGCACCATGCACACGCCGAAGGAAACGGTCCCGGTCACGCCCGGATCGTTCATCGTGCACCCGCCCGGCGAAGTGCACGAATACGAGAACGGCCCCGGCCGGACATTGCTGTTCCGCGTGCGTTACGGCACCGACATGAAGTCGCGGCATTGGGCCTGGCGCAACAACAACGAATGGAAACAGTCGGCAAGTGATGCCGATTACTATCGACAGAACCCGGTCGCCTGATCACATCCTCAACAGCCGTTTGCTGTTGCCGCTCAATATCTTCGCCTTGTCTTCGTCGGACAGCGGGATATCCTTCATCCATTCCGTTGCCGGTGGGTTGTCGACGAAGGGCCAGTCAACCGCAAACAGGATGTGGTCGACGCCCATCTCCATGACGCAACACAGCAGCGCCGGGTTGGAGAAGAAGCCGCTGGTCGTGACGTAGAAGTTATTCGTGAAGATATCGCGGAAGCTCATCGATTTCTGGCCCGGCCGCTTCAGCGCGGCGTCGATGCGCCACATCAGGAACGGCAGCGTCTCGCCAAGATGGCCGAGAATTATTTTCAGTTTCGGATGTTTCTCGAACACGCCGGACAGGACCAGACGGATCGCCTGCGTCGCGGTTTCGACCGTGTAGCCCCAGCCCGGACGCACCACCATCGGAAAATCCTTGGCGTAGTCTTTGAGGTAGATGTCGGTCACCGTCGCGTGCGGCTGCGACGGGTGGAAATAGATCGGCACGTCGAGTTTCTCGGCGCGCTCGTAGATCGGCCAGTATTTCTTCAGATCGAGGAATTCATTGTTTGTCATGCCGTGCAGCATGGCGCCCTTGAAGCCGTGCTTGGTGACGCAGCGCTCGAGCTCGTCGGCGGCGGCTTTCGGGTCGATGGTGGGGAGCGCGGCGAAAGCGGCGAAGCGGCTCGGATTGGCGGCGCAGACTTTGGCCAGCCGGTCATTGACCTGCGCGGCCAGGGTCGCCGCGGTCTCGATCGGAAGCTTCTGGGTCGACGGCGCGCCGTGTGACAGCACCACGATATCGATGCCGGCTTCGTCCATTTCCTTGAGCCGCAGCGCGCCGAGGTCGAACAGCTTCTTCTCCATCTCGCCGCCGCGACTGCCCTCGGCGCCGACATAGGTCTTGATCAGCTCCGGGTCCCAATAATGCTCTTCGATGGCAATGACTGGACAATTCGGCTTCTTGAACATGGCGCTTCCCCGCGACGTTTGTGGAGGGTTTTCCTAGCAATCGCGGTCCCGCCTGTCACCGCCCCTCGCTGCCTGGCTCGCCTGCGGACTCGCATGAGCCGCAGCGCGCGATTGGACTCGTCATGCGTGTGAAATGACGCTGATTTTGCTGCGCAAGATGTCTTTGGCGAACTGACCGACTCAGTTATTCATCAATCATGCTGCCGATTCTTCGAATCATCCCAGTAGGCGGCGTATTCCTCGCCATCATGATCCTGGTCTTGTCGCTCGGCGCGCCGGGCGGCTCGCGTAGCGGCATGACATCGGGAATGTTGCCGGCGCGCGGCCCGTTGCTGCAGATCGACGACCATCCGGAATGGCGGCAATCTCTTATCCGCGCCGCACTGCAGCGCGCCGATGAACTCAATAACTTGCGGGATCTGCGTGACGACCCGGCTCCCGACACCGCGCCCGATGAAGTCAAGGTCGCCGGTTTGCCAGTCGAACGCATCGACGCCGAACCGGAAGACGTCACCGGTACGATCAACGAAGCGCCGGCCGCGACGATCCCGATCGACATCGGTGCGAGTTCGTCGGCCGAATTGCCGGTTATCACGCCCGAAGACCAGCCGGTGATCACGATACCGGAGCGCGTGAAATCGAGTATTGAAAACCGCCGGAAGACGGTGCGCCGGGTGCGCCGCGCCAAGGTGGCGAGACCGGCGCCACCGGCACCGTCGTTCAATCTTTTTGAGGCGATCTTCGGGACGGCATCGACCCAGCAAGCCTCGAATGCCGCGCCGCCGGCGAACCAGCGGTCCGCCGGCCGCTAGCGCCGGAATTTCCGCTCGAGCCTATTTTATTTGAAATCCATGCTGCCCGGACCAACCGAAGCGGATTGCACGGCCGGCTCGGCCGAAGCGGTCACGGTCGTCTTGCGTGACGCGGCATTGGCAAAGGCATCGAGCGGCGTGTCGTTGCTAGCGAACAGACCGTTGCCGCTCTTGTCGAACATGCCCTTGCCCTTCGCGGCATAGTAATAGCCGGCAGCATAGTAGCGCACGGTGCGGTCCGGATTGCCGCCAGCGACGCGATAAGCGCCGGCGAGATATTTCACCGCATAGGTCATGTTGGTGTCGGCATCGAGCAGGCCGGCGGCGGTGCCGCGATAGCCCATGCCGCGGGCGGTGCCGAGGCGGATCTGCATCAGACCGTAATTGCCCTTGCTGATGACATGGGCGCGGCCGCCGCTCTCACGCTTGATGATGCGGCGAACCATCTCCTCCGGCACATTATTAGCAGCGGCGTGGCGGGCGATCAGCGAGTCGAGATTGCCGTTGGCATCGAGCCCGGCAACACGCTGGTCTTTTGCGGAAGCGGCCGACGCGGAAACAAGCGCGACCAAAATCGAGGCAAGGCAAATTTTGCGAATCATATCGGCTCCAGATTTTGGGGATGCGCGGCTTGTCGCGGCCAAGTGGGGCGACTTTGTGACGCCCATTGGGTTAAAGCGCATCCGTTCCATCACGTTTTGATTCACGGTGTTGCGCGATGCGACAACAACGGGAGCGAAAAAGAGTTCCACGCGCCGTTGGCCTTTTTGATTCACGTCAAAATCCACGCCGGTCCGGCCGATTAACCTCATTGCCACGTGCAATGTGGGGGTTAGTCATGCCGACAGAAACTGCGGTCGTCGTCGCCGGAATCGTCTGTATCTTTGCGGTTTTTGCCATCGCCTTGGCCTGGGTGGATTTTCACTGTCGCGGCGTCCGCGTGCCCGGGGCGAAATATTTCGACACCCCGGCGGAGTAGCCCGCCCGCATCCTTCGGAGTTTTCGTGTCGTGAAATCCGGCCGGACCGGCGTGAACCGCTGGGATCTCAAACGCACGAAGGACGGCTGAAAGGTGACGCGGCGCGCGTACCGGATGCTCGACGGCAGCGAAGAGGCGCGGGCCTTGCTAAGAGAAGCCATCGCGAACTAGCGTTCGCGGCGGCGCTTCATCAAAAAATAAACCAGAGAGAGAATCATGCCGAAAGCCTATTGGGTCGTGACGTATCGGTCGGTGAAAAATCCGGAGGCCTGGCAGGCTTATGCGAAACTCGCAGCCCCCGCGCTCGCCGCCGCCGGTGGCCGCTTCCTGATCCGCAACAAGCCGGCCAAGACCTACGAGGCCGGCTTGAACGAGCGCGTCGTGCTCGTCGAGTTCGACAGCCTGGACCAGGCGGTCGCCGCGCACGATACGCCGGCCTATCAGGAAGCACTCAAGGTGCTCGGCACCGGCAATATCGAGCGCGACATGCGCGTGGTCGAAGGCGTCTAGCGCGCCTTACTCGGCGAAGAACGGATAACGCTTGTTTGCCGTGCGGGCCATTTCCTGCGCTTCGGCGAACACCTCGAACGCGGCGGCGATGAAGCCGAAAAGGCGACCGAAGCTCGGGACGACCGAAGCTTCAGGAAGGTGCGAGGCTGGCATGCGAAGAGTGGACATTGGTCTATTTCCTTTGAGTGAGTTTTCGTCAGTGAATCGTGTTGGCGCCGTTACCAGCGCGATTGGTTGGACAGAAAGCGGCGCTCGATTTCGCGCTCGGCTTCGTCGGTGAATTTGCCGCCGGTGTTGGCAAGGTAGCGCGCGACTTCGCGCTCGGCCTGGCGCAGGCGGGCGGCCATCAGGGCGGTGTAGAACCGGCTGAACAAGCCAGGTCCGGCCTTGGTGGCGGCCTTGGTTTTGACGCTAGGGGCGGCGGTGAAATCGAGCGTGGAGGTGGTGGTAGCCATCGGATCGGTCCTTTTAAATGCAGGCCCTGGTACCGAAGGCGTTTCCCTCAAAAGTTTATTCTTGTTGTTGCAGTGCAATATACGCGGATTTGCCTGCGGCAGTAGACCGAAGTGAGCATGCGATCCATGCGCCAGACTCATGCGGTTTGTTGCGCCGCTGTCGCAATTGAATGCATTTGATTCCAATTTGGGCGCAGCTCGCACAACTTCGCGTCAATCGCACCGGCCGCCACTTTTGCGACACAGTGTGGTAAGGGATTATTAACCCTTTGCCGCCGCTTGGCGGGTGCAGCATCCGGCCACAACGGCGGCGATTGCCAAAGGGCCGGTACACTCCTATATAAGCGTCGTTCGAGATTTAGCCGGCCTTGCCGTTTTCGGCCCCTCATGGGCCTTATCCCCAAGAACTCGCAAAAATCCGGATATGAGGCCCACGCGAATGGTTTGCGTGGGGCATAGACGCAACACTGCGTTTTCCAAAGGAGGCCACTATGGCCACAGGTACCGTTAAGTTCTTCAACAGCCAAAAAGGCTTCGGCTTCATCGTGCAGGACGGCGGCGGACCGGATGTGTTCGTTCACATCTCGGCTGTCGAGCGCGCTGGCATGAGCAACCTCAACGAAGGCCAGAAGCTTTCGTTCGACGTGCAGGCCGATCCGCGCAGCGGCAAGTCCGCTGCCGCGAACCTTCAGGCCGTTTGAGCCAACACGACTGGAGAAACCCCGCGCTTGCGCGGGGTTTTTTCTTTTTGTACACGGCGACGAATAAACGACAGGACGAGTGTCATGGCCAAGAAACCGGGTACCAACCCCAAGGGCGAGTTCGCTTTCTTCGACGTCATCTATGAGGACGGCTCGCAGCGCTCCAACCGGCGCGTGCCGGCCGAGATCCTCGGCGGCCTCGACAAGGACGAACCGGCCCGCGGCTTCATCATCGAGCAGGACCGCGAGATCGCCGAGAAATCCGGCCGCTCGCCGCTCGAGATTCAAAGCATCTCCCGCGTCGGCGCCAAGCCGGAAAAAAATATGAGGGTGAACTAAGAGGCGCGCACGACGCGCTTCTCTTCCTTCCCTCTCCCCTTGTGGGAGAGGGTGCCGAGCGAATGAAATGAGC